>JAMCTO010000326.1:3381-3917 GCA_023381095.1 Bacillota bacterium | reverse complement strand
GCGACGAGGATTGCCACCTTTGATCTCGTCGCGAGACTCGCTTAAAGAAAAAAGCGTGGTTTTGCGAGAGGGTGACTAAGATGGAAAAGGAATTTTGAGCAAGTGTAGGCTGTTTTCGGTAACGGATGGTCATCCGAATTGACTTATCTGATGCAATAAGTGGCGTTTGGGTGGTCTGGGGGCGCTCTTGCACCTTTCTTTTTGTCGCCGTGGAGATTTATTATACAAAGGCGAGGGGGAAGGGTTATGTTTGAGAATGAGGCGTCTTTGTCATGGTTTGAACGCGCTACCCGTGTTATTCCGGGAGGGGTAAGTTCTCCGGCTCGGTCTTTTCGGGCCGTGGGAGGCGATCCTCCTGTGGTCATGGCCCGCGGTTTCGGCCCATACTTCGAGGATGTTGACGGCCAAGTCTATATTGATTATCTTGCCGCTCTTTTTCTTCACCATCTCCTGAATAACCAGCCTTGAACAGAGATAGGTACCCCTTAAATTAATATTCATCACATTGTCCCAATCCTCAAGCAACGTGTCGGGCA
>JAMCTO010000326.1:0-3371 GCA_023381095.1 Bacillota bacterium | reverse complement strand
GGTTGCATCGAGCGGGGAACGGTGTGGGGAACCCCGGCGGTGAAGGAAATTGAGCTGGCAGAAACATTAGTCGAGGACATTCGCGGACTGGATCAAGTCCGCTTCACTTCAACCGGAACCGAGGCGGTGATGTCGGCAATCCGTTTGGCACGTGCCTTTACGGGACGTTCTCTCGTCGTCAAATTCGAAGGGGCGTATCATGGGCACAGCGATGGAATGTTGGTTAAGGCCGGTTCGGGTGCTTCAACCGTTGGGACTCAGGATAGTTTGGGTGTGCCGCCGGGGGTGGTGAACGACGTCGTCAGCTTGCCCTATAACGATGTGACGATATTAGAAGACACGTTGGCAAAAATAGGGGACCAGGTTGCTTGCGTATTAGCGGAACCCATCGTGGGAAACATGGGAATCGTGCCTCCTAGACCGGGCTATCTCGAACGAATGAAGGAATTGGCCCATGATGCCGGAAGTTTGTTGATTTTTGACGAGGTGATTACGGCTTACCGGTTTCATTATGGCTCGGCAGGGTCATGGCTCGGCGTCATCCCCGACCTGTATGCTCTGGGCAAAGCGATTGGGGGAGGATTGCCGCAGGGAGCCTATGGAGGACGTCATGACGTGATGCAATACGTCTCTCCCTTAGGCGGAATGTTTCAAGCCGGAACTTTGGCAGGCAATCCCTTATCCGCAGTGGCGGGGCTGGCGACTTTGGACGTGCTTCGCCAAGAGAATCCTTATGAGAGGATGGACCGTCTGGCTACAGTGCTTGCGGAAAACATTTTGGACATCGCCCGAAATTTCGGTCACGCGGTGAGTATTAATCGCGTGGGATCGGCATTTACTGTATTTTTTCAAGAAGGTGCGGTTTACGATTATGACGACGCAAAAAAATCCGATGCCACCTTATTTGCTAAATTCCACCGTTTAATGTTGGAACAAGGAATTTATCTTGCACCCAGCCGTTTTGAGGCGTGGTTTATTTCGGCCGCGCATAGTGCTCGGGACATTGACAGAACGCTTGAGGCCTGCCGCAAAAGCTTTCGCCAATTGAAGCCAAACTGATTTCAGATCCTGTCAATAACTCCTGCCCATGAACAAGTCTTCTCCAGGCTTGTTCATTTTGTTGCGCTTCGATGAATATCTTCGAGGCAAAGGACAATGCAGGGCAGGTGGGTGGGAATGAATAAACGATCGTTCTGGAGGGGTGCGTTTTGGCTGTCCATCGGTGCTTTGGTCTCAAAATTGATTGGAGCCGTGTACCGTATTTTTCTTCCCAGAATCCTGGGCGATTACGGCGTGGGATTATTCCAAATGGCATACCCTTTATATGCTTTGTTGCTGGCGGTATCCGTGAATGGGATACCTACAGCCTTATCCAAAGAGACCGCGGAAAAGTTATCCCAAGGTGAGATGGATGCCGCCAATCACTTGGCGGCATGGGCAGAAGTTTTTTTGGCGGGCATGGGATTGATCATGGCGGCGATGCTTGAAGTTTTGGCCCCTTGGGTGGCGCGCTCCGTGTTTCATGAACCCGCCGCCACGTTGTCTATTCGGGCCTTGGCTCCGGCTTTAGTGTTTGTGGCGTCGGAAGCCGGATTGCGCGGATATTTTCAAGGGTATCAAGAAATGGTGCCAACGGCTTTGTCACAAATCCTGGAACAAATTTCGCGAGTGGCCGTAATGTTTCCTTTGGCACTCCTGTGGTTATCCAGAGGAACTCTCTGGGCCGCCGCGGGAGCGACACTGGGGGCTCCGGCAGGGGCAATGGTCGGACTTTTGTTTTTACTGATTGCCCGATTAAAAAAAGGGGTCATTGTATTAAAACGCCCTGTGCCGTGGCGAGGACTGGGCAAATTGATTCAAATGGCCATGCCTATGTCTTTGTCAGGCCTCTTGTTTCCCTTAATGTTCCTGGCCGATTCCATGTTTGTTCCCGAGCAGCTGATGAAAAACGGCCTGAGCTTGCACCAAGCCACGGCTTTGTTCGGGAGACTGAGCGGAGAAGCTATGCCCTTAATAAATTTAACCATGGTGGTGGGAGCCGCTTTGGCGGTGTCGCTAGTACCTGCCATTGCTCAGGCCATGACAGTCAATGACCGAGATTTGGCAGCCAGGCGGGTTAATGTGGCATTGCGTCTGATTTGGTTGTTTGCCTTGCCAATGTCCGGAGGTTTAATCGTGATGGCCAGGCCTCTGACTCGTATATTGTACGGAGGAACGGGGGCGGCTCATGCTCTGCAGGTTCTGGCATTGGGCAGTGGAGTACTGGCCATTCAACAAGTTTTGGGCTCGTCGTTGCAGGCCAGTGGATATGGATGGATACCCGTAAAGAATTTGATATATGGGACCTTGGTGAAATTTGCGATGACCTGGTGGCTTACCCCTTTGCCTTCTTTGGGCATTCGCGGTGCCGCTTTGGGCACCGTTACAGCCAGTGTCATTACGGCTTGGCTCAATTGGAAGGACTGGTCCCATATTGTCCACCCCCTGGAAAGCCCATGGAAAGCTGCGGCTTGGCCCTTGGTGGGAACGGTGGTGATGGCTATGGGTATTGAGACATGGATTGGATATTTTCCGGTTTCACACGGAATTTGGCCGACAATTGGCGCGATTGTGGTGGGGATCGTCATATATTTTGTATTAATTGCCGCTTTGGGAGAGTTAAAGGTGTTAAAGGGCTTGCGAGAATAGGGCAAAACCCTATATTCTTTGGTATGTCAGGGATAACCTGGTATACTGAGCTATCGCTTGTGGGGAAAGGAGCCGCCAACTTGGCCCAATGGACATTTCACCCGTCAAGGGGGGACGAAGACCATTTTATTATCGAAGGTCCGGCTCAAGGAAGCGATTTATATCGGGATTTTGGCGCATGTTTTCCGGGGAACTCTCGAATGACGGTTTGTCCTCGCTTGGGGGAGTCGAGGGAATTGAATTGGGAAGAACTCAACAAGATTCAGCTTGAACCCGGTGACTCGCTTAAACTTCCCGGAAATCCCACTTCCGCCGGACCGTTAGAGCATGTGATGGCAAGACTCTTAGGTGAAGACGGCTGTCCTTGGGACCGTGAACAGACTCCTTTGTCTTTGCTTCGGTATTTGCTTGACGAAAGTTACGAAGCGGGTGAGGCGCTGATAGCAGGAGACGAAAATGGCCTAGCCGATGAACTGGGCGATGTTCTGCTGCAGGTAGTATTTCACGCCCTGATCGCCCGTGGATTCTCTCTGGCTGATGTGATCAAACGAGAGGTGGATAAACTGATCAGGCGGCATCCCCATGTGTTTGCAAACGAACATTGGACAACACCACAGGCCGTAAATGAACAGTGGGAGCAATTAAAAGCTTTGGATAAGCCCCGCACCCATTTTCGTCTCCTG
>JAMCTO010000325.1 GCA_023381095.1 Bacillota bacterium | reverse complement strand
GTCGATGAAAAACAACGACCCATCCGTACCGGTGACGCACATCGCCAAAGTGTCGAGTCCCAGATCAATCGCCAAGGCAGACTTTTGCGACACCACTTGCGGCTCTTCGCTCACAGACGAATTATATCGTGAAAAACCGTGTACGTTCTATGGGGATGATGCGCACTTCTTTGATGGCCTTGCCCAGCAATCGTGCCGGAAATGGGACTTTGATTCGTTCCCAGTCCGGATGCGCCCGGACGAATTCATTCGCGGATGTATTCCCCGTCCACTGTCTCTCGTTCGGATTGCGAACCACCTCGTTCACCCTCGTGCTGACAGTCCCGGACGCACGGTTCCACTCCAGCATCGCGACCCGATCCGGATCTTTCCCCTCATATTTGGCGAGACGCTATTTAAAAGGAACTTCCTCAGAGAATGGCAAAAATGAGGGCAAGCCCAACATGACACGGGCCTGCCCACAATCATCTTGGATCTTAATCCATGGAAATAAACACGTTCTTCACTTCCGTATACATCTCCAGCGCTTCCATGCCCAGTTCGCGTCCCATTCCACTTTGCTTGAATCCGCCAAATGGAGCCTCTAGATGTACACTCTTAATGGTATTGACACTTATGACCCCAGCTCTCACCTGATTGGCTACTCGAAGCGCCTGGCCCACGTCACGAGTAAATATGGACCCTGATAAACCATAGGTGGTGTCATTAGCCATCCTTATTGCTTCCGCTTCGGACTCAAATACCTGTACGGTGGTCACCGGTCCGAAAATTTCTTCGCGTACGATACTCATGTCAGGTTTCGCCTGGGCAAAAATCGCAGGAGCCAAGTAGAAACCGTTAGAGGGAACTTCCCGATTCCGGGGATCCAGTACCAGTTCTGCCCCTTCCGAGACCCCCTTCTCTACATATTGCGCTACATGATCGCGATGGCTAGCAGATACTAATGGTCCCATCGCATTTTCCGGGTCTAAAGGATCGCCAATGGTCATATTTTGCACATGCTTGACAAAGTGGTCGACAAATACTTGATAGCTTTCTCGTTCGACCAAAATCCGGCTTCTGGCGCAGCAATCCTGACCGCTGTTGGCATAAGCGGATTGCGCTGCTAAGTAGGCCACCCGGTCCAGATCCACACCATTGAAGACAACCGTGGGAGATTTGCCTCCCAGTTCTAAAGACACCCGCGTGATGTTGGGAGCGGCTAATTGTAAAATGCGAGCTCCAGTGATGGTTTCCCCGGTGAAGGCCACTTTATCCACCCCAGGATCCGCTACCAAGGCTTCTCCAGTTTCGCGTCCCGGACCCGGAACAATGTTCAACACCCCATCAGGGAGTCCGGCTTCGGTGCCAAGCCTTCCCAGCAGCAACGCTGTCAATGGTGTGTAGCTCGCTGGCTTCACGATGACGGAATTGCCCGCAGCTAGTGCTGGCGCCACCTTCCAGGCTGTGATCAAAAACGGAAAATTCCACGGAACCACGAGGCCTACCACACCGACAGGCACCCGCAAGGTGTAATCAAAACCGGCCGCAGATACTGGGATCGTGTGTCCATAAATCTTGTTGGCTGCCCCAGCGTAATATTCGAAGCAATCGGCGGCAGTCAACACTTCGTCTTTAGCATCCCGAATCGGTTTCCCCACTTGACGCGTTTCCCAGCGTGCCAAGTCATCGGCTTGGTCACGAATACGCTGCGCTAACCGGAGCAACGTTTTGCCGCGTGCCGTGGCGGATATTGTCGACCATACTCCCGCTTCAAATGAACGTCGCGCGGCAGTAATCGCTGCTTTGACGTCCTCGATTCCGCATTGGGCCGCTTGTGCCAATACTCCACCCGTAGCGGGTTCTTCCACGTCAAAGAACCGTCCCTCGCGTGGGGCTGTCGGATGTCCATCAATCCATGCCAGCCATTTTTCCTGTGCCATCACCTAACCTCCTTAACCGTTAGAAGTAGAACGAGGTAATACCTCCATCAATATTAAGTTCAGATCCTGTCATCCAGGACGATTCCGGCGATGCCAAATAAACGGCCAGGTGTCCAATATCTTCCGGTTTGCCGAATCTTCCCATGGGAATCCGCGCCAGACGCAACGCCTTAGCGGCAGGATCTGTCAACAACCATTCCATTAGCAATGGGGTTTCAATGGGGCCGGGGCTAATAGCGTTGGCACGCACCCCTTTCGGGCCGAACTGCGCCGCCAAGGACTTGGTAAGGGCAAGCACCGCTCCTTTACTCGCTGTGTAGGAATCTTGAGGCACGGTACAGCCCACCGACGCCACAAAAGACGCAATGTTAATTACCGACCCGCCGCCAGCTTCAATTAACGCAGGAATGCCATACTTGCAAACCAAATACACTCCCTTTAGATTCACGGATTGGACACGGTCCCATACATCGGGCTCGGTATCAATCACCGAATGATCGGCTTCCGGCATGATCCCGGCGTTGTTATACAGCACCGTGATCTTCCCAAAGCGCTCGATCCCTTCCTCCACTGCCTCGCGCACGGCATAATCTTTGGTGACGTCGGTCACCAACGTAACGACAGCGCCGCCGTCTTCCCGAATGAGCTTTTCTGTCTCCTTGAGTCCTCCTTCATGGGTATCCAGTGCAATTACCTGTGCGCCTTCTTGGGCAAACATTTTTGCCACCACTTGTCCCATGCCGCTACCGGCACCCGTAACCAAGGTTACTTGATGCTTCAACCGATCCATCAATTACATCCCCTCATCTACTAAATCCGTTCAAAATATCGCTCGCGTTCCCACGATGTGACAACGGCGTCGTAAGCCTCTTGTTCAACACGTCCGGCGTTCAGGTAGTGCGCCACCACATCTTCCCCGAAAGCGGATTTCGCCGCAGGGCTCTGCTCAAACAATTCTATGGCTTCGGTCAGCCGAGTAGGTACCCGCGGCAAATTTGGGTCGTTATAGGCATTGCCGTGATACTCAGGAGGGCATGGCAATTGATGCTCTACCCCCCACAAACCGGCCGCCAAAATTCCTGCTAACACCAAATACGGGTTCGCATCGGCGCCAGGCAGACGGTTTTCCACATGCAGACTCTGTCCTTGACCGACTAGTCTCAACCCACAGGTACGATTATCATAGGCCCAGGCGACATTGACCGGAGCCCAACTGGCCGCTGCATACCGTTTATATGAGTTCACTGTGGGAGCATAAAGCAAGGTCATATCGCGGGCCAAGGCCAATTGCCCAGCCAGGAAACTTTGACCTACCGATGACAGTTCAACATAGTTGTCTCCCTCAGAGGCAAAGACATTCTTCCCCGAATTGCGGTCCAAAAGGCTGACATGGACGTGGCAACTGGAACCAGCATACCGATGATCCGGTTTAGCCATAAATGTCACGGCCAAATCATGCTGGAGGGCGATTTCCTTCAATCCATGCTTAAACACCGCATGATAGTCGCCCGCCGTGATAGCTGGCCCATGAAGCCAATTCATTTCATATTGTCCCGGGCCTGCCTCCCCCTTGGCAGAGATTAAGGGAATTCCCGCACCCTGCATTTGCTGCCGCACTTGGCGATAGAAGGGCTCAAACTTGGTGCTTTGCAGAAAGTGATAATCCTCTAAATAGGTTCCCGACTGACGAAGGTCATGATATCCTTTGGCTTGTGCCGACTCATACGTTTCACGCCATAAATAAAACTCCAATTCGGTGGCCATGATCGGCTCAAATCCCAGTTTTCTTGCGCGCTCGACTTGTTGAGCCAATACCTGCCGTGGCGAAATGGCTACCAGATTGCCGTCATGGTCATATACATCGGACAATATGAGCACGGTGCCTGGCAGCCAAGGCAGTTCGCGGATAGTTGATAAATCAGGGCGGGCAGTCCAGTCTCCATAACCCTCCTCCCAGCTCATCATGCGATAGCCGGATGGGGTCGTCATTTCCATCTCGGTACCCAAAAGATATTTACAAAAGTGCATACCGGGTTCTACGATATCGGTCAAGAAGAACTCAGCGGGGATTCGTTTACCGACAATTCTTCCCTGTAAATCCACCAGTCCGACCATTACGGTGTCGATGCGACTATTTGCTACTGCTTCCTGTAATTGGTTAAGGGTTAACGTCCCCGGGCGTGTTTCCATGACAATGTTGGACCCCCCGTGTTGACAAAAATATAATCAAGATACACAGAAACTTCGTCAAATTGCCGAACATCCATCGGAATGTTAGTAATCTCTCAATACATTGTTTTGACATACCCCAACAATCACAAACGTAGCACAAGTAGCGCAGCGAGTAAACCAAAAATTTGCGATAGGGTGCGCTTTCAGC
>JAMCTO010000324.1 GCA_023381095.1 Bacillota bacterium | reverse complement strand
ACCCATTGTCCCCCGCGCCTTCGCATTTGAACAGCCAATCAAGCGATTCATCTTCCCGTGCAATGTAGCCATCCAAACTTTGAGCGATATAGAGCACAAGCTTCCTTGCTGATTCCATCGTGAACCACCATGGTGTTGCCTTGATTAGAATTCCCGCGAATCCATTCTGTATAGACAATACTATATCAGCTACACTAGGATCATAAGTGGTAGGCCTTACCTTCCCACCGGCGCATAGTTTCCCCATACGGGATAAGATGGTAGGATCTAAGACGAGCACGCGCTCTCGCAAATCGTCTTAAAGAAGGCTGGCAGGTGTCCCTTTCAATATCATGATCTGGCCAAGTACATAAATTTTACCATTTGGTCTGTGACCTAAATGGAACCTTAGCTGTCGATGAGAAATTAGTGGTCGGCGTTTCCCAACGCTTACGGCTGCTCGGTCAATCGTTAGACATCGCTTTTCTGACCGCAGCAACTCACGGAGGAGCCGATGCGGTTTCCCAGAAAACCGGTATCGTGCCAGTTATCATCAGTACCATCGAGGACAAGACACAGTACATCCAATCTTTGTCTGGCGGAACCATTGTGGTCGTGGGCACTGAGGGGGCCGCAACCAAACTTCTCACCGCTGCTGATGTTCTCGTGTTCGCTCCGCTCGACGCCTTGGACCTTTTCCTTTGTCCCAAGTGTCTCACGGCAACTTTACACGCTTAGCCAACCGCTAAGTGCGTCATAATCGCGATGATGATAAACTGCAATACTCCTTGGACAGCCACTAGGTACCGATATAACCGCATCAATCGAGTAACTTTTTCGACGTCTGGAACTGGTTTGCTGATTTCTCGAAACACCCGTACATTAATAGGCAAAATCCCCCCTAATCCTTGTATCGTCAATACAACTGTAATGGCACCTGTCACCACAATCCAGGGGAACTCAGAATTGGTGGGCAAAAAGTTTCCCAAGCGGTGTCCAAGAACCCATCCGCTCCATCCAACAGTAATCGCCACGATAGGCATTAAAAACAACATTCTTGGCATCAGTTGCCCGATAACCAGCTTCCGTGCCGAAGGTTCCAATCGCTGTAAAATGGGCCCCAGAACAAAACCCATAAAAATGTCCAGTGCTGTCCATAATATGGCGCCCATTACATGTGCCCAGTCCAACAAAACAAGGCTTCCGGTTATCGCCGAAATGGCGAATCCCAGCGGAATTAACAGCACCCATGATACGCTAACAAATGCACGGACGAGCCCGACCGCCTCTGATTTGGTTTCGACCCGAGGTAGTTGCATTAAAAATCACCCCCTATTCGGGTTCGCCATTGACGATATTTTTTCCTGTCTATTGTTAATTTAAGTTTGCCATACGCAGCTGCAACTGACTTTGCAAATCCCCTACAATGTCGACTCCGTGCGACGCTAGTAAAGTATGAACAGCACTTGGCAGCACCCGTTTGAAAGTGTTTAATGACGCAAAAACCTTCTGCAAATCTGCCGGATCATTAAGCCCCTCTGGACATCCATAAAGCCTGCAATCGGCATCGGCACTTCCCATCACAATGTCACCGCAAGCAACAGCCCCAGTAGGAGTCACTAACATCATCTCGTCCAGGTAAGGATGCGATGGATCCTGCCACATCGGTAGTTCCACCCGACATCGACAAGCTCTAAGGCCGGCAGGCAACATCGTCGACTCATCATATAGCAACATGTTCTTAATACCGGCCTGAGTGATCCGCTCTACATTCGCTTGCGTCGGTATATATACAGGACACGAAAACACCTCTGAAACATGGCGAGAGCCCCGAGTATGATCATGGGTGGTTAAGACAATTGCGGACACTCCCCCCAGTACCATTAACGCCTCGGTCAATTTCGGAACCATCGGGGGATCAACCAATACCACATGATCGTCCTCTTGAATTAGGTGCCCAACCATCACCCAATGGTCTTCGGGATCTGGGGTTTCCCATCGCCAAACCTTAGGCTGTACAGGAGTAAACACGTATTCACCTCAATTTAATGGTCTGTTCCAGTTTCCCTGGCGACTGGGGCGCTCTTCCCGTCCCTCGCAGTCGATGTTGAAGCCAGAGATGCGTCGTCATCGTTTGAGTCTTTTGTGACTTTCTCCAATTCACTGACCGCCATCGTGACCAGCACTCTTTCTTCCCGGGAAAGATTAGTCGCCGAACGTTCCTTCAAAATCCGCGTAGCTTCACGGCCTAGCAAGATTGCGGTTACCATCCGTAAGGAAGGACGGCCGTTTTGTCCTCCTCCCCGAAGAGCGGATAAGATGGCGGCTATTAGGGAAATTCCTGCCATGGTCCAAAAAGCTACATGCAATCCATGGATAAATCCGTGCAGCGAAGCAGTCTCGGCTGAGCCATGAAGACCTTGGACCGTACCCGCAAAAATAGCCAACATAGCAGCTTTCGGTATGCTAGCCGTCACTAATGCCAGAGAAAAGGCAATAGACACCAGCATTCCGGTGTTTGTCGTCAATGATCGAATGCCAGAAGCCTCGCCACGATGTTTCAAACCCGCTGCGTTCATGATACTGCTGGTGTTGGGCGAGTTAAACAACCCTGACCCAATCCCGGCAATCCCCATCCACAAGGCTAGCCGCCAATATGGCGTGGTAAGGTGGGTATCCAAAGCCAAGCCAATTAGCCCCACCATCGAAAGCGCAATTCCCGACGTCGCGGGTAGTGTGGCACCAAAGCGGTCAGCAATCCACCCTCCAATCGACATGATGACACCTTATTTGACTGTCCGGTGCCTATTAGTCCTCTTTCGCTACATGGTCCCCATGGAATCCCATATAACGAAGCACCCATAACAACAAAAATATAAGGATTGATACGAAATCGG
>JAMCTO010000323.1 GCA_023381095.1 Bacillota bacterium | reverse complement strand
AGAGCATTGTGTGTGGGTCGAGCAAGTCTTGCCGGAAGAAGGATCGGTGGACCTTGCTCTGAAGGGCCGTCTTATTGTGACCCGGAAGCATTTTGACGGAGGAGTCGAGAGCGTGGTATGTATCGACAAAGAAAAGTGGTCCGACTTATGGGTAAGGCCTTGGCAACAGGGGGATCGGATCGAACCCCTGGGCATGAAAGGCCATCACAAAAAAGTGGGTGACGTCTTTACAGATTACAAAGTACCGCGTGAAAGACGCCCATACTGGCCCATTATTGTGAATCGAGATGACATGAGTCGAGTGCTCGGTATTGCCGGCATTATGACCGCAGAGATTGCCCGTTGCCAAATGGGTGCAGTCTGTACTCAAATTCGCTATGTCGACAAAGCTTGACTTCCTTGAATGGGGGTGGCTCTTTCCGGTCTTGGGAAATTGGGCAATCGATCTTATTTGCGAGACTTTTGAGTGCGATGAAATCCAAAAAACCGGATTTCTTGTGTTTTAACACGCTGTGGACCGGTTGTCCCGTTTAGTGGTGTTTTACATATCCATCTTCAGCCGATCAACTTTCCGTCGGTGCAGGCAGGGACTGAACGACTACGTATTGCACCCGGCTCATATCATAGCGACGATCAATTCGCCCGTTGGCAAACTCAATGCATACGGTATTTGAACATGACGGTGCGAATGTAGGGGGAAGTGATTAGAGTGAGAAGGCTACTCTCGCTCAGAGGAACTTTTCGATCCTTGCGAAAGTACAACTACCGCGCCTACTTTGTCGCTGCGGTACTGTCTAATCTTGGCACGTGGATTCAACTCGTGGCCGAAAATTGGTTGATCTTAAAACTGGGGGGATCGGGACTGGCGCTGGGCATAACAACCGGACTCCAGTTTCTCCCGGTCCTCGTGTTGAGTGCCTATGGCGGAGTCGTTGCCGACCGGGCGGATAAGCGCCGGCTATTAACTGTCTTACAGTCTCTCATGGCCTTGCCTCCGTTGCTTCTCGGAATACTTATCGCACTGGGCCAGGTGCATATTTGGCTGGTGTGGACAGCGGCCTTTCTCGTCGGGATTATCAACGCCTTCAGTTCACCGGCAATCCAAGCCTTCGCATTTGAATTGGCGGGTCCGGACGATGTCACGAATGCGGTAGCCCTAAACAGTACCGTCGCTACCCTAGCGCGGGCGATTGGACCCGCGGTGGGCAGTTTGGTGGCTGCCACGGCAGGGATTGCCGCCTGTTTTCTTTTGAATGCGGCCTCATATGGCATTGTGGTGGCAGCCCTCTTATTAATGCGGCCCTCGGAGTTGTTTGCCGTCAAACGCGAGCAAGGGCCGGCACCGACCCTTAAAGAAGGCATCCAGTACGCCTATGGAGCAAGTGGACTTGCCATCGTTCTGGTGGCCTTTGCGGTGGCCAGTGTATTGGGGTTAAATTTTCAGGTATTGTTGCCTTTGGTAGTAACGCATGTCTTAAGCGGCAATATACAAATGTATGGTCTCGTGATGTCGGACTTAGGATTGGGCATGACCATCGGTTCTCTGTTAGTCGCCGCAGCCTCGACGCCTACACTTTCTAGAGTGGCGTCGCTCACTTTGTTATTTGGGTTGGCGAATGCGCTGGCCGGATTCGCTCATAATGTTGTGATGGTGTTCGCTACTACCTTTGTGCTCGGCATCGCCGCCACGGCGTTTACTACCACGTGTTCGGTGTATCTTATGAAAAATGCCGCAGATACCATGCGGGGCCGGATTATGGGCTTCTATATTCTTGGACTTCTGGGGACCGCCCCTATCGGAGGACCACTCATTGGCTGGATTGCTCAGGCTACATCACCTGGCGTGGCATTCATCTCCGCTGCTATCGGCTGTGGGATCGCAGGAGTCTTTACCTTGGTTATGGTGTCACGGAGTCTATCCCGTACGATGTCTGTTTGAATGAGGCCAGAAGATCAACCGAGCGCACTCGATTTGCGTCAAGGCAATTTTCCTTCGGAACACGCGGGACTGCGTCAAATTTTCCATAAGGCTGATATCAAATACTTTCACCCCTCGGATATGATCAATTTGGTGAATCGCTACTCCTTTACCCACCCATAGCCCAAGGCCGACAATTCCCCTGAATTTGAGGGATTTATGGGGCACCTCAAGAAGAATGAGAAGAACCAAGGCGTGCGGAATTTTTCCAAAAATTCCTTTGACGGTCTGCTTTTTTGCCAGCGAAGCAGAAATGGTTCTTCCTCTACGCTATCTTGTCGCTGAGATGAAAAAGAAACCTTATCCACGTCAGTCCTCCTTCGGGTATTTTGCTGGGGTTTCTTGACTCCATCCTATGACTTGAGGGGATTGCGGAATGGCGAGGTTATCATGGCGATGAAAAAACATGGTCAATAGGAAACGTACTGGCCCGGAAGGGATCCTGACGGCACAAGAAAAAAGGCGTTGATGGACCCCATCTTCCCTAACCGTCTCGCGGGATCTCGCAAAAGTCCCAGGAAAAAGTTCCCTTAACGTGTAACCTTGGTCGGCCAGCATCTGTGCCACATCGGTTCGGCATGACACTAAAAATCGGTTATAGTATTCGTGATCTGATTCCCCCGGCCACGGATCGAACCGGTTTCGCCACAAGACATACAAGCCGGTATTGATGTTTTGCAGAAAGCTCGTTTGTGACAACGGTGAC
>JAMCTO010000322.1 GCA_023381095.1 Bacillota bacterium | reverse complement strand
ATCTCTTCCGGCCCCACTTCCGGCGCCTCTATCTCCTGCACTTGCAATACCTCGGGCCCGCCATACTCTTGCAGCACCATTGCTTTCACCAGCAACATCTCCTCATTGCTTTCGGCTTTCCACCACGATTTTGCGGCTCGAAGAAAATGCCAGATTCGTGGAACAACTTTCATGTGATATCATATGATTTCTTCCTGAGTCTTGAAAGCCATAAGCCCTGTTGCCTCATCACCGTCGTTGGGTTTTGGAAAGGAGTGCTGTCAACTTGAGCCAACCCCGTCTATCATCAGGTCTGGTGCTTATTATGGCATTTGCTACCGGAGCCAGTGTGGCTAATCTATGGTACAACCAACCATTGCTCACATTGATGTCCCGGACCTTTCACGTGTCTTCTTCGACTGCAGGCAGCATTTCCATGTTGACCCAAATTGGTTACGCCGTCGGACTTATTGCTTTTGTTCCGTTATCCGACCTGGTAGAACGAAAAAAATTAATCTTGATTTTACTGGGTATCATTGCGTTAGTCAGTCTGACTGTTGCGGCATCACCGGCATTTTGGTGGTTGGCGGCGTCCAGCTTTTTGCTGGGGGTGGTAACGGTGGTACCCCAGATTATTATCCCGGTCGCGGCCGACCTGGCAGACAGTCGATCACGTGGCCGGGTTGTCGGTATTGTAATGAGCGGTTTGCTGATTGGCATTTTAGGTGCACGCACAGCAAGTGGCCTTATTGGCGGTGCATTGGGTTGGCGTGCTGTATTTGTTTTTGGTGCCATGGTGATGGCGCTTCTGACCATCCTAATCCAGTTCACCTTTCCAATTGCTCCGCCGCACGGTCGCCATGACACATATTTTGGGGTCATCAGGTCCATCGTACCCATTATGCGGCAAGAACCAGAATTGAACCGAGCTTCCATCACCGGAGGGGCTCTGTTTGGCGCGTTTAACATTTTTTGGACCACGCTGACCTTTCGTCTTGGCACTGCCCCATACCACTACAACGCTTCCGTAATCGGGCTATTTGGTTTGTTGGGGGTGGCAGGTGCATCTGTAGCGCCGCTGGCAGGGAGGCTGGCCGACCGTCGGGATCCCCGGGTTACCGTCACTTATAGTATAGTATTTACCATTGCGGCTTTTATATGGCTTGCACCGCTCAACGGTTCGTTATGGGCATTAATTACGGGTATCGTCCTATTGGATCTGGGTGTCCAATCGGGGCAAATCTCTAACCAATCGAGAATTTATGCCTTGCGTCCCGACGCTAGGGCCCGACTTAATACCGTGTATATGGGCAGTTATTTTATCGGAGGCTCGCTGGGAGCGGGCATCGGCAGTTGGGCCTGGGGACACTGGGCTTGGACCGGAGTCACCATCACAGGTTTAGCGTTTTTGACAGTGGCTGCTGCCGTCCACCTTCACAGCTTAAGAAAAAATCCGTTGACCCGAAAACTTGCCTAATACATCCATTGCCGGGTACAATGGCCACGATAACGACATTGCTTGGGAGTGAACCATCTTATGTTGCGGCATTTTCTCACCAGCGGTCTGATGATGGCGTCAGCGCTGACACTGCTGGCAGGCTGCGGCAACGCGGCCAGCCCCAAACCCCAACCGAAGCCAGCATCGTTAGCCAGTGGACGCAATCTGCGCTGGCCGAAGCCCCCAGCCATGGCCATCGATACTTCCGATGTTTATCAGGCAACCGTCAATACCACGGCTGGATCTTTTGTCATTCACTTGTTTACTAAACATGACCCGGTGGCAGTAAACAATTTTGTCTTTTTGGCCCGCCATCGATTTTTTAATGGCGACATTATCTTTCGTGTGATTAAGCCCTTTATGTTTCAAACCGGCGATCCGAACAATATTGGCACTGGGGGGCCAGGATATGAGTGGAATGGCGAATTGCCTATTTCCTTCCCCTATCAACCTGGAATCGTGGCCATGGCCAACGCTAACAATCCCAATACCAATGGCAGCCAGTTTTTTGTTTGTACTGGCACCGAGAGTGATTCCCTTAACTCAGATCCAATTTACACCGAACTGGGTCGAGTCACGTCTGGAATGCCTGTGGTACAGTCCATTGCCAGCGGGGCGGTTAAGACCAACCCGGTTACCGGAGAAGACAGCTACCCGGTGCATCCAGTCACCATTGACTCCATCACCATTCAGCAGTCTCCGTCTGGCCCTCCAGACGTCAGTTAATTAGTGCGCTGTTCCCGGTAGGACTAGTGGTTGCTGCACGTCAGGACCATCATGTGTGGGTTTATTGATGGCCTGGGTAATCCTTACCGCTTCCAGCACTATCTTAGGTGCCGTCTGTCTGGTGGAAGGTTGCCACCCACCCGCGAGCCAGTCATGAACTACAGACGGAGCTAAGATGACTGGCATCCGCGGGTGAACCTGGTTAATCTCTGGGTCAGCCGCTTGGGTTAATAAAATGACCCGGGAATAGGGTTCAACCGGGGCCGACTTAATCAATGCCGCCATAACCAACAACCGCTGTGACGGGGAATATATCCGGTATGGATATTTGCCCGTCTGATGCCATTCATAAAAGCTGTCGGCCACGACTAGCGCGCGTCTCCCGTCGCGAAAGCTAGGCTTTTCTAGAAAACTTTCAACTTGAGCGTTGATAATTTGACGCGATGGATTCCATGGTGCCGGCCAACCCCATCGCACCATACCTCCCCGATAGTAAAGAGCATTTAACACCATCGTTAAGATGTCGGTGCCAGGAGCAATATTAAACCGCGGTTGCCATGATGCCAAGCTGGAAGGATGGCGCACGGTAAAGGGAAATAGTGCTTGCACGTCACTAATCGACAATCCCAGCGAAAATCGCCCGCACATTGAAATTTCCCCACCTTGTGTTGCACAGTTTAATCTTCTACCATTACCATAATGCATAAATAACCGGGGATTTATCAAGGGTTTTGGGGCCAATCGAAACCCAAGAGTCTTGTCGTTACCAATTTGGGGTGACATGTGTTGAGGAGTGACTACGTGGAAATTCAGCCGGAGTGCCCAAGCTGCGTGGCATTGCAACTTATGCGAACGATTCAGCATCGAAATCTGACCAATTGGCGGTCGGTAATGGCCGATACTTTGGTGGCCACCGCGGGACTTTGGGATTCAGCCGACAATCCAGGGCTGATCATTGGCCAAATGTATCATCACGTCAATCGACTAACCGATTGCCGAGATCCCTATAAAGAACAACGGCGGCTTGCAGACCAGCTGGCCGAATTATATTGGCAACGTCATCCGGTGGCATTGGAAGATCTCCATCACCGATTGTTATATGCAACTGCCGGCAATATCATAGATGCCGGGCTTAATGCCAATCCCGAAGAAAGTTTTGCTCAGTTGGATCAAGCGATAGCACAAAATTTCGCCCATGACGACAGCCAGCAGTTCTTTGATGAGGTGCCGGCCCAGGCCACCTTGCTCTATGTTACCGACAATTCCGGTGAAGCGGTATTCGATCGAGAGGTTAGCTATTCCAACCAGCCAAACAAATACCGCATCGTGTTAACGGTTCGTGCCAATCCGTTTCTCAATGACATGACGCGGGTCGAAGCGGCAGCGTTAGGATTTTCTGATCTTGTCGACACCATCTACGATACAGGGACCACATACGCTGGATTTGATCTGGAACTATTAGATCCTCGAGCCCGGCAGGCGATCGATAGCCTGGATGGCTGGATCCTCAAGGGCATAGCCAATCTAGAAATTCAGTCCCATCATCCCGCGCCCGTTCCGCGACTCTTTTTGTATCGAGCTAAATGTCCCCCGACGGCGCGCCTTGCAGCCGTCCCGTGGAACAGTAATGTTGCCTGGTTGGAATAGCTATAACGTTTTTGCTAAAAGTGGGTATCCTAAGTAGAATTCAGGGGATTTTTAAAACGGGTTTTTGAAATCCTGGTACAATAAGCTGTGGTTTTTTTCGACTTTGATACAGAGATGGGAGCGATGGTCACGAGGCGACCAATGCCGCGGGTTTCCGAAGGATTTTCAATACGATATCTGTGGATAATGGGCATACTGGCAGTGGTCGGAGCATTGGCCATTACTCTGTCTTTGTTATTCCATTCGCGAATCCCAACCCGGGTGAGCCCGATAGAATTGCGGGAACACCAACCGTCTAAGGTCTTAGTCGGGGTACGAGGCACGATGGCAAATCCCGCTTTTTTTGGGTTCCTAGCCATTGTCAACCCCAAGTCGCAGGTACTCACCGTAGTGCCCATCAGCGGAAAACTTTTGGTCAATGGCGTCCCTCTTTATGTTGCCACCGCCGGAAAGACGGCCAAAGAAGACGCCACCTTGATTTCCACTGCGACGGGGGTGCCATTTCACAGCTATTTCTTTTTAACTGCATCTGACCTGACGATGGTGTTAAATGCTCTTTACTATCATACAGGGCATTGGCCGGCCAAAGATACTCCCAGCACCATGTTAAACAATTTAGGATATCCCTTTGGACCCAGCCACGGATGGAACACAGTAAACTTATTGTCACGCATTGTCCAAGTGTTGCCGTCGGTTAGCCCAATCGAGGCATCGCATTTGTTGGGGATGACGAAGACATCAGTGACCAACTTAACCAGCTACCAATTGTTTCTCCTGGCAAACTATATTCGCGGAGATAACCTACAACTGGGACACTTAGCTGACTTTCAATCACATCCGGCAAGGAGACATCATGGCTAACGAACTGAACGCTCCTACCACTAGGATGCCTGCCGCATCCGAAGTAGTACCGAGACCCCAATCGTCTACTACGGTGCGCATTCGATCCGTCGTCTGGCTTATCGTCTTATCTCGTCTGTTTTTCATGGAGATCGCGACCCTGGCTTATTTATATTTGCCGCACGCCTGGGTCGAGGCGCCGCCAGGAACACTGCCACCAACAGGCAGCCTGGCCTACCGTGCCATATTAGGGCTATGGGTTCATTGGGACGGACTATGGTACTATTCTATCGCCAACTTCGGCTATGCTGGACGTGCGACCGCCACAGCCTTTTTCCCACTCTACCCGCTGGCAATCCGCCTTCTCGGCAGTGGCGTGATTGGCGGCCTGATGGTGAGTTGGGTCTCATTTGCGATAGCAATGTGGTTTCTCATTCGATTGGTATCTCAAGAACTGGGGCCGAAAACTGCATGGTTTTCTGGGCTCGCGATGGCGTTTTTCCCCACCGCATTTTATGCCAATGCCGTGTATTCCGAGTCGTTATTCTTGGCCTTGGCATTGAGTTCGCTGTACTATACACGAAATCGTCGATATTGGCTTGCTGGACCATTAGCAGCCCTTACCACATTGGTCAGCATTTATGGGGGAATTCTGACCATTCCGCTTGTGATATTGCTGTGGACCCAAGAACGTCCCCAGTGGAAGAAATTTTTGCATGCTCTATGGCCTTCCGCAGGTCTTATGGCATACATGGTTTTCTTGGTCACCAAATTTGGGGATCCCTTAGTGTTTGAACACGCCCAATCCAATTGGGGAAGGCACTTCCAATGGATGTGGAATACACTGTGGTCTGGATGGGTGGTCGCCGAACAAGTATGGCGAAATGCGATCAATCCCGTGGTGCTGTTTCAAACCGGTATGCCATCACTGGGTCCCAGTAATTTTTACGATTTGATCTTTGCTGTGATGGCCATAGTTGTAGCAATTTTTACTTTCAAGCGCATGCCCTTGTATCTCTGGGTTTATATGGTGCTAGCACTAATGGTTCCGCTGTCGTACCCTGCTGCCGGAACCCCGCTTATGTCGATCCCACGATTAATCCTGGAAGCATTCCCGGTTTTTATCGGATTAGGTGTGTTAATGCAGGACCGTCAATGG
>JAMCTO010000321.1:1157-3714 GCA_023381095.1 Bacillota bacterium | reverse complement strand
TGAGAGTGTCCCGCAAAAGATTAACAGATGACGAAAACTCGAGCGAACAACTGATCGAACAAAATCGTGACGTCAATTCATCTTGGTGTGGGCGTCATTGATGCCTTGAGCATAAGTCTGCCATCCTACCCTAAAGGACGGAGCTCGAAGAATGGGTGGTTAACTAGCCTTAAGCCGCCGGAACCTCTGAGCCGACGGCTCTATTCCGTCAATGCACTCTGTAGGTTGCTTCTTCAGTCCTACTGTTGGCCGCTGAAGGTGGGGCGTAGGGGACCCGACGGAAATTTGATGAGGCAGGAGATTGCTTCTACCCGGCGATTGGTGCACTGGTGGCGTGGCCCAATCCTTGGCCGATCTCATGACTCTGATGGCGCTGTGGCCCGAAATTGGCCAACGTTTCTGGACGATCTTGCCCAAAGGGCGCGACGACAAGGATCACTTGTATGGTATAGAATGTGCTGAAGGTGTGAGGCCAGTGCGTGATGCATAGACATCTCCAAGAGTGTATTAAGGGTCTTGGTCCGCATCGGAAGCCAACTCAATATCCATGATGATGGTCGACTACCGGGATGGTGATATGTTGCATTTCGAGACCGCCTACAGCGGCAATTCTCTTGTGCGTGAGAAAACTGTACCCGCTCTTCGAGGACGTATTCGGGATCTCCGCCGTACTGCTTAAAGACTTTCATCGAAGGGGATTTTGGGACCCGTCTTATTGTCCGTATACTTTCTTTGATGGTGATATAGCTGTCGCCAACGCCTCGCGGTTTGAGCTGCCTTTAATGATCAAAGGACGTTCCATTACGGCGGCAGGCATTCAGTCCGTCATGACACTGCCCAAGTACCGCCATCGTGGGTTCATGACCAGCCTCTTTGAACGTATGTTGGAAGACATTGACCAATACTATTCTCTCAGTTTGCTTTTTACGGAAACCCCGAGTCTCTATAAAAAGTTTGGTTTTCGGATTGCGCCAGAGACGCGATTTTGCGCTCGTCTGTCGGACCTGGCTTTTGGAACGAAGTGCTTGCTGAAACGACTCGACCTCTCCCAGTGTAATGATGCGTCGTTACTAGATCATCTGCTCCGGGGATCTACTCCGGTCTCATATCGGTTTGCGCCGACGGCGTATACCAGTTCATTTTACCTGAATTGTTATGATGACACCTGGCAAGCGCGGATTTACTACTATCCAGACTGGAACGCCGTTCTTATCTTCGACACGGACCCTGACACGCTCCGGATGTATGCGATCCTGGCCGAGGAATGGCCCACCATGGCGGAGATTGTCCAAGCGACTGGCGTCACTTCTTTGTCATGGGTGGTCACTGACTTTTACCCGGACCGTTTCCCGGATTTGAAGTGGAACTCGGTTGCCTATGAATCCCCGGGCAAACTCATGATCCGGGGTAAAGGGGAACTCCCCATCCCAATTAAATATCCGGACATGGCCAAATTCTAATGGACACACTGGATAAACGAATGCGTCCATTTATTTTTAACGTAAAAAGTTTCGACGCCGAGAAGATTTTGTAACGACTCAACCAATATAAAGCCATCTACCAAAAGTGAATGTTACTGCACTTTGACAGCTAAGCAGGATCCGCATAATCACGTGCGCATCTTGCGGTTTTGGAGCGGTGAGCTAATTCTATCCGCGATCGGAACCGGAACTCGATTCCTTGGCGTGGATAATTGTTGCGGTTGTGGCAACCGGTAAGCGCAAAACGCTAGGGCCCAATCGGTAAAGAACCGTCTTAGTTACCATAAACTGGGTATCAGTTAAGTGTGGAAAAGACACGGGAACCTGGGTGGATCGTGTTAGGGTGGGAGACGACGAGTGGGACACAACGCGGCAACGAACGGCAGCCTGGCACTTAGGTCTAAACAAGGAACAGAGGCGACTTACGTGCACCTTGAAGGACGGAGTCCCTGCTGCTGATTAAGACGGATTGAAATGAGGATGAATTGATCAAGGCTGAAAATGCAAGTGAGGGCCATGGTTAGCCATTTCCGCCGGTTCATTCCCGTCACACTGCAACGGAATTGAGCATATCTTAAGGGATTATCGGCGGGTACATTTGAAGCCATGGCGGCTTAGATGACAGCAAAGACGACTGGTTGTGCGTGCCCAGAAGGGGCGATCTTTTGACGGCTGGAGTCTTGGATCCTCTATCGCAAGTTGGATATTCTCTTTCGTGGATGAGAAGCCATTACCCAGTAATCACAATGTGGAGGTTAGGGCCGGCGTCAGACGATATATTGATGACGGCGTGACACCTAATTCCTTATGAATGTTTTTCTCCGGGTTTTTCATGAAATTGATCTTTAAACTCCAACCGATCCTTGCTCAAGTTCTCGGAGCTTGAAATGCGAAGGAATAGTAACCAAACCAGTGTACCTCCGTCATCATGTGCCAACTGATGGGTCTGGTTTACTCCAAGGATTCCATCGCGAATGCTGTCATCATACGAGCAACGGAACTAAAAACGGCAATAGGGATTATCTCAAGAAGCCGTTGTATGGCACGATAAGTGCTGCAATAGAAAACATAGGAAG
>JAMCTO010000321.1:0-1147 GCA_023381095.1 Bacillota bacterium | reverse complement strand
AACTAAGTATATTAGCATAATCTTTATTATAGATAGTTAACCGTTTCGGGATGTCATGCGGGTGTTTTAGGGGTTTTTTAAGCTCGCGCAAGACCTCTCCCCTAGGAGGTGCGAAATGATTTCCATGATCGCGTTGCCAGTTGCGGGGTTTCTGATCGGACTGTTTATCATTACGTTGGGTGGAGGCGGCGGAGCAGTGTATGTGGGAATTTTGACTGTGTTTTTCCATACTCCTCCGGCGATCGCGGCCTCGACGTCTTTGGCAACGATGATTCCGACCACCGCGGTAGGGGCCTTCAGTCATTGGAAAGCGGGGAACGCGAATATTCGGTTAGGCTGGTATCTGTTAGCCTCCGGTATTCTGGGGGCTGTCGTCGGTTCGATTTTTTCCGGCGTGTTGCCCCAAAGCGTGTATGACAAAATCTCCGGGTTGGCTATCGTCGGGATCAGCGTTCAAATGCTGGTGCAGCTTCTTCATCGTAAGCACCGACCATTGTCCGCCACGCCTTATACCTCTGTCATGCCTCGCAGATTCTGGCGCATCATCGTAGCTGGAACTTACGGAGTGTTTGGCGGAGTCTTATCCGGGCTCATCGGGATTAGTGGCAGTCCCGCTATCATGGGCGGATTGTCCGTCGTGGGTTGCGATGTGACGGAAATTGCCGGTACCTCGGTGTTGGTTCTGTTGGGAATAGCTATCACCGGATTTTTGATGCATCTTCATCTCGGAACGATTGACTGGTCTATGGTCAGTCTATTTCTTCCCGGAACCGTAGTCGGGGCCTTCGTTGGGCCCGTCCTCCTCCGGCGAATCTCAACCAACGGGCGGGAAAACGTCTTGAGACCCTTGTTCGTGGTGTTGATGATCGGTACAGGGATGGCTCTGGCCTTCAAATAAGGGAACAAAAGGAGCGAAGAGAGGCATGACCATCACCAAGGGCGTCATCATGTTGGAGAGCAGTGCCAGTAGCCACGTATTCTTGATCCAATCGGACGAAAACTTGTTAATCGACACCGGGAACCCGGGAGCATTCGCAGCCATTTGGTCCGAGTTGCGGTCTTTGGGGTGTGATTCGATTGCCCATATCTTGCTGACCCATCACGATGTGGATCACATCGGAAACGCTCAGAGACTGCAACAAGAGAC
>JAMCTO010000320.1 GCA_023381095.1 Bacillota bacterium | reverse complement strand
ACCCGAGCCTTCCCAGAATTGCGGATGCCTCCAAGTGCCTTCCCTGGGATATGAGCCAGCGCGGCGATTCTGGCAAATACCGCCCTAAAATATAGGCGTAAATCAGTCCAACTCCGGAAACAAAGAAGAGCACGCGCCACCCGGCGTCGATACCTAAGGCAGGTACTAACCACGCGGCCAAAAGCGGTGCCGCGAAGTATCCCACCGACAAGAACGCGTCCAGAATGCCAGCAACCATCCCCCGCAAGTGATTAGGACTCAGTTCCGCCAACAAGGTGTATGGAATGGGAAACATGGCCCCCAGCCCTAATCCGGCAACCAATCGCAACAAGGCAACCTCTTGCCAGGATCCTGCCCATCCCGTCAGCAACGAGATCGAAGAATAAAAGATCAGCGAGACCACCAACAAACGCTTGCGCCCATAGCGGTCAATGAGGTATCCTGCGGGAATTACTCCCATGACAATGCCAATGGTAGATGCCGAGACCAAAATTCCAGTGTCTGAGGCGGTAAGACTCCACAGATGGCGCATAGGAACCAATACGACTCCCATAAGTCCAATGTCGTAAGCTTCAATTAACCATGCCAGAGCTGCTAGTAACAGCCAAAATATGTGAATCCGTGTCAGATGCGCATCATTTAGCGACTGCCGTCCCCCATTGGCCAAATCTCTTCCGTCCTCTCTTAAGCGTTGCCACTCTGCATTTTAGGAATAACGTTTGGGAAAACAGGTCGGTAATCACTTCTTGACCAATATTTTTCAAAAATAATTCGGCGCCACAAGTTGTCACTAGACAAATCTGATCCACCACATTTCCTGGTTCCGCATAGTCTAGCCCCCGATGAGTCATACCTAACATTAGCGAAGGAGGTCCGCATAAATGACAACCCGTGCCGTGGTGCTCGGAGCTCGTTTTGGTGGTCTGGCCGTGACCACTTGGCTGCGTCGGCTTTACTCCCCGCAAAAGCTCGACATTATCCTGGTCGACCGATGGCAAGACACCATTTATCGACCTGGGTTGGTGCATGCGATGGACCAGCCGCCATTTGGATTTGTCCATCGGGTTTCCATGCCTTTATCAGACCATTGTCGGCGGCTCAACATCAGATCTGTGCAAGACATCATTGTAGAAATCGACCCCGACGGCCAAAAAGTATATACCGCCAGCTTGCCCCCAATTTCCTATGACATACTGTTCATCGCCACTGGGAGCGAATCGGCTTGGGAGCATATTCCCGGGCTCAATATCAAGTATGGTGGACTTTGCGAAGGATATCAGGCGCGTCATAGCTCGTGGAAACGGGAACAGTGGAAGCAAGGCCATTTTGTCTTTGCCGCCGGCCCAATTGTGGGCTCTCCCCAGTGGCACCCCAAAATCTCCGTCGGGTGCGAGTGCCCGTTGTTGGAAAGTGCTTTTTTGTTTGAGTCCTGGTTAGTCAAACAGGGGTTACGGGACAAGACCCAAATCACGGTATTGACTCCGGCTGCCTCGTTAGCGGAAAACGGCAGTCCAAAAATCCAGCGTCGGGTGGCCCAGCTCATGAAAACCCACGGCATTGAAGTGCTTACCCAGTGTCAATTTGAGCGGGTCACCGACAAGGACATTTATATAAAAGGGCAGCGCATTCCTTATGACGGCTCCTTATGGGTACCACCTGCCAAGGGTCCTTCGTGGCTGACCGACACCAAAATAGATGACGGGTATGGCTGGATTCCCACCGACAATCACTTAAACCATCCCCGATACGAAAACATTTATGCGGTAGGCGACGGTATCAGCCACCCATGGCCGAAAATGGGCCACGCCGCCATGGTGCAGTCACGAGTCGCGGTGCATCACTGGCACGCCAAACGCCAACACAAGAAATTACCTGCACCCTACCATCCTTATCTGGTTTGGTTATTGGAAACCGGAGGCCCATATTCGCAATTTACCGTAACCGATGTTTTTTATGGAGGCTCTCGCAACATAGTGTATCAAGGACGTTGGCCCGCTTGGATTAAACGCATATTCCAGCGGAGCTACGTATGGACCACCGGTTCTCTTCCCATAATGCCGTAGACTGCCATCCTTTTAGACTATGGGGAAATGAGACTTTTGGCTCATGTTAGCCTACGCCCCATATAGTACTGTGATTGCATAAGGAGGTTTAAGTTGCTTGCTGTCAATCTATGATGATCTGTGATAATATGTCATAATATAATTAGGTGGTTGTATTATGGATGAGCAGTTTGTCAGCATCGGCAAGGTGGCCAAGATGCTCGGCATGCGCATCGACGGACTCCGGAAGTGGGAACGCGAAGGGTGCCTGATTCCGGTGCGTACCGTGACGAATCATCGGCGCTATCGGGTCGCGGACTTACGCGCCCTGATGCACGAGGATGCGCCTGATGTTGCTAGGGATACTCGTTGTCCCCTCTATGCCCGAGTCTCGACCAAAAAACAACAAGACGCGGGGAACTTGGATCATCTTTGCTGAGCGAAAAATCTCCCGCATGGGCCCCGTGCAAGTCAAAGAGGTCAAAGCCGACCGGGTCATTCTCAAAGACGGCACTGAACTGCCGTCAAAACTCACCGTAGTGACCCCGCCATTTCATGGAGAAGATGCCCAGAGCGCTTTGGCCAATGGCCAAAGTCGCGGATGGCTGGAAACCGGTAAAGACATGCGTTCGGTGCACTATCCCGATGTTTATGCCGTAGGCAGTGCAGTGGCCTTTGAGGGCCCTAAACAAGCCCATACCGCCATGAATGAAATGAGCTGTGTTCTAGATCTTGGCAACGGGCAAGGCTTATTTGTGCGGCGCTCGCTGTGGAATGACCAGCATCAGGTGGTTCGCACCGGAAGAAAATGGCCTATGGCAAAATCTGCTTTGGCCTATTCCTTTATCCACACCCCGATTTTCAAAAAATGGGGGGTCCCGATGTCAAAAATCAACCCATAGCCTTAGAGCCCGAACCAACGGGCACCTTCTTTTAAACCTGCTCGTTAATAATGAAAGGTATCGTCCATACTCACCCGCTTGCGAAAAATCCAGTACGTCCATACTTGGTATGCCAGAACAATTGGCAGTACGGTGAGTGCGACTATCGTCATAACCTTAAGGCTGTATCCGTTAGAAGACGCATTGTAAATGGTGAGACTCCACCGGGGATTCAATGTGGAAATCATTAGACGCGGGTAGAGTGTCAGGAAAACACTGATCGTGGATA
>JAMCTO010000319.1 GCA_023381095.1 Bacillota bacterium | reverse complement strand
TCCACAACCCATTGCATAAATTCGTCAAATAAATAGAGTGAGTCAGAGGGGCCCGGCCCTGCCTCGGGGTGATGCTGTACCGACATTACCGGCCGTGTTCGGTGTTGCAGACCTTCAATAGTTTGGTCGTGCAAATTCGTTAAGCGCACTTGGTATCGATCTGCTAAAGAGTCACCGGCCACCGCATACCCGTGATTTTGTGAGGTAATCAATATTTTATGCCGCTCGCTGTCCCATAGTGGATGATTGGCACCATGATGGCCAAACTTCAATGGGTACGTTCGATCCCCCTCGGCCAGGGCAATAAGTTGGTGGCCTAGGCAAATTCCCAAGGTGGGATAATGCTCAATGACATGTTTTACCGTAGGCAACACTTGGGGAATGCTTTCCGGATCCCCCGGACCATTGGAAAGAACTACTCCATCTGGTTTCATAGCCGCCATCTCGTCTGGGGTAACCCGGGCCGGCACCACAGAAATGCGAGCTCCGCGCCGTTGCAGTTCGGTCAAGATAGAGTTTTTAGCCCCATAATCAACCACTACGATGTGCGGTCCGGGTCCATCAATTGTAATTATCTGAGGAGTGCTCACGGAAAACACACTGTCCGTCAAATCTACTGACGATATCGCCTGATACAGACTATTTTCATCTGTGTCTTGAGGAGACATCGCGGCAATTTGGGTTCCTTCGGAGCGCAGCATCTTGGTTAAACTTCTGGTGTCAACATCTACCAATCCCATTTTGCCATAACGCTTCAAATATTGGTCAATCGATTCGGCACCGCCAAAGTGGGAAGGGGACTTACTGGCCTGATGCATCACAACCGCAGTGGCCCAAGGAAATAAAGATTCGGCAGCCTCCGCAAAAGTTCCGTAATTGCCAATCAACGGATAGGTCAATACTACAATTTGGCCAAAATAAGAAGGGTCAGTCAAAATTTCCTGATATCCGGTCATCGCGGTGTTGAACACCACTTCTCCGGCCACTACCTGATCCGTTGTTCCAATCAAGCGCCCTTTGAACCGGCGTCCGTTGGCAAAAGTAAGCCACCCGGGTTGCGTCATGCCAGCACCTGCCCTTCTCGCATCGTCCATCGTCCCCCCAACATTGTTGCCACCGCTTTGCCCTTGAGCTGCATCCCAGCCATAGGAGTATTATGTCCCCGCGAATAAAAGGTGCGAGGTTCCACAACCCATAAAAGTTCGGGATCGATGAGCGTTAAGTCAGCGCGAGCACCCGGGACAACCCCAGGGTACCATGCTCCCAATGCTTGGTGCGGGCCACTTGTCATCCGTTCCAGAAGCGTCAAAGGATCCATCAAACCCGTGTGCAGCAAGGAAGAAAAGACTGCTCCAATGCTTGTTTCAAGCCCACTAATGCCATAAGGGGCTTGCGGATAGGGAGACATTTTTTCATCGTCGTGATGGGGGGCGTGATCGCTAGCAATAACCGAAACCAATCCGGTAACGACTGCCTTACGTAAAGCATCGCGAAGTTCTAGAGGCCGCAGCGGAGGATTGACCTTGGTAATCGGTGATGCCTGCCAATCAGACACAGCCTGATCTGTCAATAGCAGATGGTGGGGAGTCGCTTCCGCAGTCACCGGGCCCCCCAGCCTTTTGGCATAGGCCACTGCCTCCAACGACCCCAATGCCGTGACGTGCGCCACATGCAACCGACCTTGGGTCAGCAATGACAGTTCAACATCTCGCCACACCATGGCGGCCTCGGCGGCGGCAGGCACCCCAGGCAATCCCAAACGGTGAGAGATTTGACCTTCATGCATCACCGTGCCTTCGCTCAAGTCGAGATCTTCGGCATGCTGCACTATCGGATGCTTCAACATGGTGGCGTAACTTAACGCCGCACGCATAATGCGTCCACTAGCTATAGGTTTGCCATCATCCGAAAACCCCATAGCACCAGCTGCTTCCATCAATGCCAACTCAGCCAATTCTTTGCCAGCCGACGCTTTGGTGACTGCCCCTAGCGGCCAGAGGTCAATCAATCCAATTTCCCGGCCGTGAGCCCCTTCCCAGCTAATGAGGGCAGGATTGTCAATCACCGGATCCGTATTTGGCATTGCTGCCACGGCACTAAAGCCACCAGCCGCGGCTGCCCGACTGCCCGATACCAAATCTTCCTTGTGTTCTTGTCCGGGTTCCCGAAAATGGACGTGAATATCCACCATCCGCGGCACGGCCCATAACCCCGTTGCGTCCAACGTTAGCATTTCTGGAAGTTTTTCGGATACAAAACACCCTCCGGCAATAAAAATGTCGCCTAAAGCATCTGTATGCGTATACGGATCAACAATCCGCACATTTTTAATATGCCAGTTGTCGCTAGGCGATGTTTCGCTAAATGTCATGGGTTCCTCCTAACAAACGGTACAAGACCGCCATTCGTACCGCTACTCCGTACCGTACCTGGGCCAACACCGCGCTTTGCGGTCCGTCTAACACCTCGCTATCAATTTCCACACCGCGGTTTTGCGGTCCTGGGTGCATGACGAGCGCATCGGGAGCCCATTTCCCCAGCCGTTCCTGAGTCACCCCAAATTTCTCGCGATATTCTCTCATCGAAGGTACTGCACCGCTTTTTTGCCTTTCGTTTTGCAACCGCAGCACTTGCACTACATCACACCCACGAATTCCTTCTTCCAAATTCGACGTCATGGGCGCCCCCAGGGCCGAAGGCAATAGGTTTGGCGGTCCCACAAACCGCACGGTGGCTCCCATGATGGTAAACCCCCACAAATCAGACCGTGCCACCCGGCTATGCAGCACATCGCCCACGATGGCGATCTGTAACCCCCCAATCCGTCCATAGTGCGCTTTCACCGTCACTAAATCCAGGAGGCCTTGGGTCGGGTGTTCATGCATTCCGTCTCCGGCATTGATTACCGGCACATTCAGCAAATCCGCCAACAATCCGGGAACCCCCGCCACTTGATGGCGGATTACCACCGCATCAATTGCCATGGCGGTGAGGTTCCTGGCGGTATCCCATAAAGTTTCCCCTTTTTCCACGCTGGACCCGCTGGCTTGAAAATTGATCACATCGGCGCTCATGTATTTGGCCGCCAATTCAAATGAATTGCGGGTCCGTGTGCTGGGTTCGAAAAACACGTTAGCGATGGCCTTGCCCCGCAATGTCGGCACCTTTTTTATAGGCCGTTCCAAGACCTCGCTCAGCGTTTCCGCCAGGTCAATGAGAGTCGTCAGTTCTTGCGCATTCATATTTTCCAGTGCAATAAAATTCCTCACGCTGCTCAAACTCCCTATAAGCACGTCATTAGTTCCCCGGATCAGTCCAGCGGGCGGCTCAGAAGCACCCGATCTTCCCCGTCCACTTCCTTCAGTCGCACCAACACTTTTTCATTTCGCGAAGTCGGGATGTTTTTCCCGACAAAGTCTGCTCTAATGGGAAGTTCTCGGTGTCCTCTGTCTACCAGTACCGCAAGTTGAATCGCCAGTGGGCGTCCATAGTCAGATAAGGCGTCCATAGCCGCCCGGATGGTTCGCCCGGTAAATAGCACGTCATCCACCAACACCACGACCCGGTGATTCACCGTCGTGGAAATATCGCTGGATCTTACCGGGTTGAATGGTCTTTGAAACCAATCGTCGCGGTAAAGTCCTATGTCGAGAATTTCCACTGGGACGGCAACCTCTTCTATCAATTTGATGTTGTGCTGAATTCGCCACGCGAGCGGCACTCCTCGGCTGCGAATTCCCACCAACATAAGCTGAGACGCTCCATGATTGCGTTCCACAATTTCGTGAGCAATGCGCATCAATGCACGCCTCATCCCATCGTGGTCAAGAATCTCCGCTTCCGCCACCGTAATCCTCCCCAATAAAAAATGCTCTACCCCTGCGAAGGCTAGAGCAAAAACATCGGCGCCCCTTCCCAGCCTCGCAGGACTGGTATTAAAGGAAGTGTACCCCAACACATAATAACCCACGCGACTATGTTGGTAAAGGCTCACTTTTGGCATCTGCCAACAAAAACTTCCTTGACTCAACATGTCCATCATCAGTGCTGGCCGCCCGTTATTCGGCAATGGGATCCTTCTGGTCTTGCGCCAGCGCTCGAATTTCCGTTATCGTCATTTGGCGAACCAATGCTAGGGATAACGGAACCAATGCGGCGACAATAAATATCAGCCCAGCCCACGTTTCTACCGTATGGAGACCGAAACGATCCGCGACAGGCACTGCAAGAATTTCCCCGAGGGGAATGACTACGTATGATCCAAACTCATCGAACGCTAAAACACGCGATAACTTTTCTTTGGGTACCCCTTGCTGCAAAGAGGTGTCCCACGCGATGGTAGACACTGTCGACCCGATCCCTGCCACCATGGCGGCCGCTATCAGATAGGGCAGGTCCAGGCTTTGCCCCAAAACCACCATGGGAATGCCCACCGCTGCCGCGGCCACCATACCGTCGCGAAGGGGACGCGAGAACTGAAAGCGCAGCATCAGCACACTGGCAATGAGAAGACCAATGGATTTAACGCTCAGCGTCAGACCCCAACCCGCCGAACCAAACGTATGCTTGGCAATAATCGGCCCGAGCACTTGCCAAGCCCCCATCTGCACCGCATTCATTAGGGCCCAAGCGCCGGTAATCGACCAAATCCATCGCTGGCGTCGGAAATATGCCCACCCCTCACCCATCTGGCGGAGTAACGAATTCGCCGAACCGATGGGATGAGACGGAATCCGAACCCGGACCATGCAGGCGCCCGCTATGAAGAA
>JAMCTO010000318.1 GCA_023381095.1 Bacillota bacterium | reverse complement strand
TGCAATGCAAAGAGATAAACTGTGTAATGGTCAGGGACACCGGTTCAGATGGTTGTGTATAGGCCATCCCGCACTCCAGATTAGCTGAGCCTGGGCCGGTGTGAGTTCCGGTTCTTCGATGAAAATAAAGTCTTGTTCCGCTTCAGCGGTAAGGCTCATACTAGTGCCGCCACGGTGTGCGAAAAATCCGTTTATGGTCCAACCGTTTAACACTCCTTCAGATACGGACGATGGGCTATGGTCAAACCAGATGGGGAGGGTTTTGGTGTCGTGGAGGCGATGCCAAGGTTACCAGACAGCATAACGGTACCTACCGGTATTTTGGTGGAATCTGCGACCTCGATATCACGTATAGCCTATGTAGGGCTGCATCCCGCTGCTTTCGCCGACAGACTCTTCGATGGCAATGCAGATATACGAGACGGGTATTGGCGTTGTTTGGGTGGTTCTCTAGACTCCTATACTGCGACCGTATTCCGGACTATGGTGTAGCAGGGTATCGTCTGCTAGTCTAAATTTGATAATAAGACCTTCAGGGCAGGGTGAGGCCGAGCAATCTATTTGGCCAATTCCTGATCGGTGGTGATGCAGCGTGCGCTGATGAGCCCACGAGCCCGGCAATAATCTCAAAAGGGATTATAAAGAGCAGGAGCGGGTGAGAATCCCGTGCCGACGGTAAAGTCCGGATGAAAGAAGGTTGGTGACTTTTTGTGCGTGGGCTGTTTTGTGATGCCAGCGCATGACGAGCCTGCCGCAATCCCTGAAGAGTCTCCCGAGAGGAGGCTCCTTGTGTTTGTTATAGCTGTTTTGTGCATTGTGGTTTCAGGGTTGCTCCATGCCATTTGGAATCTATTTACCAAAAAGAGTGACAATCCCGCCGTATTTTTATGGGCGTTGCAATGGGTGGCCATCATCTTTTACTTGCCTTGGGCGCTGTTTGCGCTGGCGAATCACCCGGTTCCTTTTCAAGGTTGGCTGTTTCTCATGGGAGGGGTGGCGGCGCATGGGGGATATGTGCTGCTACTATCCCGGATTTATGTTGTTGGGGACTTGTCCCAAGTGTACCCGATGATGCGTGGCGTTAGCCCTCTGCTGGTGCCGTTAATGGGCACCTTATTTCTCGGAGAGCGATTGCCGTTGATCGGTTGGATAGGTGTGATTGGCATTGTCTCAGGAATCATACTAATAGGGCCTTTGCCATTTGGGCAGGGGAACTATAGGAGGAGACGTCTTGCCTGGCAGGTGGCGGGGCCAGCGTTCTCGGTCGGATTAGCCATTACCACGTACACACTATTGGACAAGATTACGTTGCATTATGTCCCCCCGGTGACCCTTAACGATGCTAGTAATGCGGGCAACTTCCTGGCCCTATCATTGGTGGTGATGCGTTCGTCTGGAATTAAGAGCGAATGGCACGCTCATTGGAAGACCATTATTTTAGGAGGCATAATTTCCCCCGGCAGCTATTTGCTATTTCTCGTGGCTTTGCAAATGGCTCCAGTAGCGCAGGTAGCACCGATGCGGGAAATAGGGACCGTATTCGGCACAATCTTAGGGATAACAGTATTAAAGGAAACACAAGGAACCCGACGAATTGTGGCGGCAGGATTGATAACAGGGGGAATGATCTTGCTCGGGATATTGGGTTGAGAGCCCATCCCTAACTAATGTCTACCAATGGGAATTAAATGGTAGCACTTTTTCAATCGGGTCCAGTCTTGGTATCATGGCACAGGGAGGGACAGCCATGAAGCATCAGCCAATCCTGTTGGTTGCCGCGACTGTAGCTTTGGTGATGTTCTGGATGGGTTGCGACCTCAATATCATTTCCCCGTTTCTCATGGACATCTCCCGGTCGTACCGAGTGTCGGTCGCTGCTGCGGGGTGTAGCCTGTAAACTATGAGATCCAGTCGGGGTAAGGCCGACCGTGGCAACTTCCCATTCGGCCACGTAGCCAATCGCGCATCGGCACGGGGTGACCCGCCCGGTGAAAGCCGCGAAGATACTGTCCCGGTCGCCGTCAGGCGAGGTCAGACGGAGGGGCGAGCAAGGCATCAGTCCGTAACGTGAAGTGAACTCTGCCGCGTCGAAAACGTACCCCGTGAAATCTGATTATCGGGAACGATGAAGGAGTCGAGTCGGGCCCGTAGGGACGAAGACTGGTAGCATCCGGGAAGCCGAGGAGAATGGGCACCGGATGGTCCTTCCGGCGTATGGGAGGCGCCATGGTGTCAAGGAACGCATGGCAAAGCAGGGAAGGACTTGGGTTCTGCCGGGAGCGCCCGCGAACGGTACGGTCGACCGCATAAGCGAAACTCGCGCAACCGGGCGGGGGAGCCAAGTCGGGCGGATCGGGTCGTATTACTGAGGACCCGGCGGACAACAGAACCGCTGGCGAGGACAGGACCTGTGGACGGCCCATGGTCTCCGCCGTCGTGGCAAGGGCCCTAGCCCGAGGACCGCGGACTTGTAGGGTGACCCGTCGGTCGGAACCAACGCAGGGAAACGGGGGGTTCTAGGCGAGTGCCTTTAGCCTCGGTGCTCCTGCGGCAGATTCCGAGTAGAGGGATCGTTTGAAGCCGTACTAGGGTAAACCCACCGTACGGAATTTTAGAGAGCTCGCAGGAAATCGGGTAGGGTGACGTACTGAGGCACCGCCAACCGAAAGGGGGCGAGATTCTTGAAGAGGTCTGGGTCGTCTTGCCGCCGTTACCGGCGGCAGACCAAGCAAAGGTTGCCGGAGCGCAGGAATACTTTGCCTACCATCGCGGGCGTCTGGAT
>JAMCTO010000317.1 GCA_023381095.1 Bacillota bacterium | reverse complement strand
TGATCACGGCAGCCGATGGCACAGCCAGCAACAATCCGACCAGTCCGCCCATTTCACCACCGGCCAGAATAGCGAAGATGACGACCAAAGGATGGAGCCCGACATAATCCCCCATGATTTTTGGTCCAATTACCGCGCCTTCAAGTTGGTGAATGGCGACAAATCCCAAAATCGCCATACCGGCAATAATAGGCGAGCGTTCCATGCCCAGCATCACCGCAGGTATCGCACCGGCTATGGGTCCGACATATGGAATCACGTCGGTCACACCGGCGATGACCCCAATTAAGAATGCGAGCGGAATCCCAAGAAACGCCACCCAGAGTCCCGACAAAGTTCCGACCAAGAGGGCAACCAGGAGTTGGCCGCGAATGAATCCATTGAGCGCACGATCAACGTCCAAGGCAAGCACGTATACGGACGGATGCCAGCTGATGGGAATCACTTGCCAAAATCTTTTTCGGATACGCTCCAAATCTTTGAGAAGATAGAATGCCAGGATCGGTGAAATAATAACACTTAAAATTCCAGGTAACACTCCAAAAATTGTGACCACAAACTGTCTTGTTAAAGAAAACAGCTTGTTTTCCCAGTGAATGCCGGCCTCATCGATAGCACGTCTGACAGTGCCGGGAATTGGGGCTTGGTGAAAACGTCCAAGCCAATAATTCCAGCTCAATTGAATTTGTTTCGTCATCCCAGGAATAATATGGATCATCTTCACCAGTTCCTGCATCCACAAGGGCAACATGTAAACCACCGTGGCGACAAGAATCAGGCTCACCAAGGCGTAAGCCAAAAGAATTGCCACAACCCGGTGAATCCGGTATTTGACGATCAGCTCAACCAAGGGAGCCAACAGATAGACAAGAATGATGGCCAATACGAACGGAAGAAGAATCATCCGCGCGGCGAACACTACCCCAAGAGAGCCGATCACGAAAATCGCCAAAAGGCCCCAACGGTATAGCTTCCTTTGATCGGGGTCTTTAGCGATGTTCGAATATCTCACATTGCCACCCTTATCGGACAAATTCCTCTACCCGAGGCGCCGTTTGGCCATGTGAACAACTTCTCGTCCCCCCGCTTTGGCCGCTCGCCACGCTTTGGGAGCCATCCGGCTGGCGCTCCGCCAAGCCAGACGATAGACTCTGCGAGAATTGGGCTTACGCAACAACCAGACACCGGCCATCACCACGCCGACCAATGTCCCGGTCAGCATTCCACTGAGATATTTCGTTTTCATGACATCACCTCTTCCGGTCCAACTTGGTCCATACGAGACAATTCCCCATCCGCTTCCACCCGAAACATGCGGATACCGCGAGGACTCAATGAAAACTCAATGAAGCAATCCCAGCAATAATACTGAACGGTACCGACACGACCCACATTGCGGCCCCCACAAGCAGGGCATAAAGGATCTTTCATGTTTTTTATTGCTCCTTTTGGAGTGATACCGCTATACTGCCCGATGAGGGGAAATTTTAATCCTACCATCCGAATCGATTTCAAATTCCCGCCTCGAAACCAATAAGGCACCATGAAGGAGATCTTCCAAAATCCCACGGCTGACAACAAGATCATGAACCACCAAACTGTCTTCATCGATCATGGCGTCTGTTATCCGCCCTAAGAGTTCGCCATTTTGCGCCCAAACAGGTTGGTTCATAAGCACCTCTTGGTGGTAAAACATTTTCCACCACCGATGTGAGTGCTTTTCCAGCGATTGTTCTTGTCGTACCCGAATCCCCATCCTGGTGACGGTTAAGGCTCCATTTGCCGCCGCAATGTAACACCGAGCGAATCCGTAACGAACACCGATACCCTCAAGCACGCCTTCCGGCCATCGGATCGAGACGTTCTCGACCCATCCCCATTGACCGGGTTTTTCTTGCAAAGTCACCGGCAAATGTAATAAATGCCATCTGCTCACCATCATGCTCCGCCATCCCTCGAGGTTTAAGTCTCTTGTTGAATTTTGCCTCCGGCCATCAAAGCATCATTTTGATATATGACGGCAACCTGTCCCGGTGATATGGCCCATTGAGAGTTTCGAAAAACAATATCCGATTCTGATCCGTATCCAACCCATTGCGCAGGCTCCGGTTCCATATTATACCGAATCTTAGCGTGCCCCGTGATTTTCTTTGGACTGTTGGGAATAACATAGTGCACTTGTTCAACGTGGACAGATTCTTGAAATACTTCGTCTTTGGATCCGACCACAATTTGATTCAGTGCCGCATCCAGCTTCACAACATAGCGCGGCTCCTGAGAACTGATCCCCAATCCCCGCCGTTGCCCAATAGTATAAAATGAGACACCCTGGTGCTGGCCGATGATATTTCCCTTTGTGTCCACAACCTTTCCGGGACGAACAGCCTCGGGTCGGTTGGCTTTCAGATAACCTTGATAGTCATTCTTAGGCACAAAGCATAGTTCTTGGCTCTCTCTTTTATGAGCCGTAACCAATCCATAACGCTCCGCAATGGCCCGGGAATCTTCCTTATAGTATTCGCCCAGAGGAAACAATAAATGCGCCAAATCATTCTGAGTCATCGTATATAACAGATAACTTTGGTCTTTGCTCCGGTCTACACCGCGCATGATATAGATGAACCCGTTATCTTCCCTTAGCCGAACATAATGCCCGGTAGCCAAAAACTCTGCTCCTTGATTGGCTGCCCATTCCCACATCGCGCCAAATTTGATGTAGCGGTTACACAAAGCACAAGGGTTGGGAGTCGTTCCCGCCAAATACGCTTCTTGAAAAGGCACAATCACGCGTTCGAAAAAGGGCTGCTCAACGTCAACCAGATAATGCGGAATGCCGAGCTTTTTGGCGACCCGCCTGGCATCCACTACGGCCTCAAGCGAACAACAGCTGTTGGTACTTTCAGCCGGCAAATGACGCATAGTCACCCCGATGACATCATAGCCCTGTTCTAAAAGCAAAGCGGCCGCTGCCGATGAGTCGACGCCGCCGCTTAAACCGATTGCCACAGTTCGAGCCACGTTATCCCCCACCCTCCAGTAAGGTTGCCACATTCTGTTTGAAGTGCTCTCGTTGCAAATTAATCAACATTTGAAAACTCATAGAGGACATCGTTTCAATGAGCGCTTCTTGTACACGACTCCAAACGTCCGGACCAACACAATAATCTATCTCCGGGCATCCCTGGCTGTCAAAGGAACTGCAATCGGTCAATACAATGGGTCCTTCTACAGCGTCTACTACGTCGCTTACTGAAATCTGAGCCGGTGGTTTTGCTAAC
>JAMCTO010000316.1:1000-3249 GCA_023381095.1 Bacillota bacterium | reverse complement strand
GGCCCGCGTATGCCCTTTAGCCCCCATGACCCGCAGGTGACTGTGCGTAATGGCGCTAGCGCTGGAACGATAAATTTTCACCGGAGCGGCAATTCGCTTAATAGCCTCTTGTGCCGCTTTACTTAGGGGAAAGACCGCCGCCACACAGACATGGCCGTTTTCAAAACGGAAGGGAATGACACCAGCCTGCTGAGCTACAGTGGAATCAAGAATGAATGCGGCACTAGGGTCGACAGGGTCGGTGACGCGAGTATAGTGGTGATGGTGGCAGGAGCAATGATATGGAAATTGGACCTGACATTCGCCGTGATCAGCAGTCTTCTCATTATTATGTACTCTGTGACCATTGGCTACCGATTGTGGATGATTCGTCAAGGCACAGATATTCCTGCAGAATCGCTCAGCACCTCAGATGAATTGGCTTCTCTGGATGACCGAGATTTGCCAGTGTACACGATTTTAGTTCCGGCTCGCGAAGAAGCGGCGGTTTTGCCAGCACTGACTAAGGCGCTTGATGAACTGGACTATCCCAAAGACCGCTTGGACGTCAAACTGTTGCTGGAAGAAGATGATGACGAGACCATTCATGCTGCTCGCTCCGCGCACTTGCCTAGTTTCATTGACATCGTCATTGTGCCTGCGGATAATCCCCGGACAAAACCTAAGGCTTGCAACTACGGTTTGCTACGGGCACGGGGAGAATATGTGACCATTTTTGATGCTGAGGATATACCTGAACCGCTGCAACTTAAGAAAGCTATTCTGGCGTTTCGCAAACATGATGATAAACTGGCGTGTGTACAAGCGAAACTATCCTACTTCAACGCAAACCAAAATCTTTTGACCCGCTGGTTTACGGCCGAATATGCGTCCTGGTTTGATTTGTTTTTGCCATCGCTGTACGCAGCCAAGTTGCCCATCCCCTTGGGGGGCACGTCGAATCACTTTCGCACAGACCGATTGCGCGAACTAGGTGGATGGGATCCTTATAATGTCACGGAAGATGCGGACCTCGGCATACGTCTGTACAAGGCGGGTTATTATGCCTCGGTCATTGATTCCAATACCTATGAAGAAGCGAATTCAGAGTTTGTCAACTGGGTTCGCCAGCGTTCACGCTGGATTAAAGGATATATTCAGACATGGTTGGTGCATATGCGCCACCCTCTGAAGCTCTACCAGTCCATGGGGCCCCGCGGATTCTGGGGGTTTCAGATGTCGATTTTAGGGACTCCGCTCATGTTTCTTCTGAACCCTTTATACTGGTTTTTAACGAGTTTATGGTTTATGACGAACTGGCATATAATTCCCTCTCTATTTCCGCCGGGCATCTATTACTTGGGAATGATCAATTTGCTTGGAGGGAACTTTATTTTTACCTACATCAATGCACTAGGCGCGGCCAAACATGGTAACTGGGATCTAGTACCTTACACACTGCTGACGCCTATCTACTGGAGCATGATGTCTTTAGCCTCTTGGAAAGCCTTGGTGCAATTGATCACTAGACCATCGCATTGGGAAAAGACGATTCACGGGCTAAGTGCTCCTCATCAACTCCCGCCAATTGCGAACGCGGCGCCAGTACAGGAATCGACAATGTAATGTGTGGTGTCCAAGAGTAGGCCCCCCCTTTGGTTCTGCCATTCATAGCCTCTTTAAGGGCAGCGAAAAGCATACCAAATCCGGCAGAAGATTCGCGAGGACTGTAGAAAACCCCCTTGGTATCCCAATGGGGTTTTCGTAATTGTCGCAGCACTTCCACGTGGCCCCCGCTATCTTGGCGGAGTATGTAGGCGGTCCCCAAAACGGCCTTCATCCCGTCCAACTCGTTTAGTGGCACGAGGCCACGGGAGGGGTCGCCGCTATCGGAGTAAGCTTAAGTCTCGTCCAACAAGCCCTATTGTTATGCGGCATGGTCGTTTTACTCAAATACCGCCTGAGTAAAACGTATTTCCCATCATCAGCACCGCTCTAGGCGCTAGGATCTTGCAAGGCCACACAGTGGTAAAAAGTAAGAGTAAACCAATTTCCGGTATGCATTCGTTCTGCCCATGGGAAACGGTCTTTGAAAAGCCAGGCGTTTTAGCAAAGCGGGAGTTTTCATATCTTGAACCATATCATTGCAAGCCCCCCCCCCCGGGGATTATCCGCAGGCACAATGACGATGTCAATGAAACTAGGCAAGTGCGCGGAGCGAGCAGCATGAATGGTCTCGTCATCATCTTCTTCCAGCAACAGTTTGACGT
>JAMCTO010000316.1:0-990 GCA_023381095.1 Bacillota bacterium | reverse complement strand
GCACCCCCCCCACTATATATTACCAGTATAGCAGACTCACGGCGTAAAAGGTGGACCGAACTAAGCAGGTCATGGGGAGGGAAAGGGCCTCCTAAGCGAGCCCTATGAAGGCCGATCAAGAGAAATGCCTGTGACAGCTGAGGTGGATACGGGATAAGGAGATAGGACGCTTCTAATCAGTATTCCTATGCCGTCAGCCAAGTCGTGGCATTACGAAAGAGCGTTTTGAATCACCTTGGCACTAACATGGTCGATGGGGTCAAATGAAGGCCCATGACCGGACCGGGGCATCATGACGCCCCACCAGTAGATGCCATGGGAATGCCCCTGCCACGCTGTCATAGTGGCGGTGTAATAGCGCGCTTGCACAGACCAATCCGTTGGCCCTGGGGGATTCCACACCCAAGGAGTTTCCCACGCCCCAGCTTTGGGCATGACTCCCACTTCTGTGATGACAAGGTTGGGGATTTTTGCCCTTTGCGTTACCCATGGCTGCCATGCCTTGACCAAGGCAGGCACTGAGCCAGAAGAGGTCGAGAGGGGGTAATAGGCATCAAGGCCAATCCATGTGAGGCTATCTGTCCATGACGGCAAGGCTGCCAAGCTGGGGCTGTTCCAATTGAAGGAATACAGCATCGGTCCGTGAAAATGGTCGCGAATTTGCCCGATGGTATTCTCCCACAACGTTCCGTCATCCTCAAGCGAAGTCAACTCTGTGCCGACATCAAAAGCGCCGACATGATCTTGTTGTGCCAAGATGGCGTATGGAATCAGTGCTCGGGTATAGCTGCTGAACCAAGCGGGTGCCGAAGTAGGGACAATGTCTCCTCGCCAATGGCCAGACGGCGTTAATGTTCCTTCATCCAGCATCGGACGAAGCATGACCGATAGATGGTCATGGTATGCTTGCTGAATGATGCGGTTTATCACCGCCGGGGGAGGAGTAAAGCTGACGGGCCCGACATTGGTGCATTGCGAACTGGTCTCTCT
>JAMCTO010000315.1 GCA_023381095.1 Bacillota bacterium | reverse complement strand
TGGACATATCCAGTGGGGAAATTGTATTTATGGCAAAAGAGCAAGAGGGCGTTTTTCATACAACCGTCGTGGTGGGGTCGCGGATGCCTATTTATTCTACGGCTCTCGGCATACTTAACAGGGTCTGTACGACGGTATTGTTCGAATCCTGACCGTACGAGTAGACAGTCTACGTCGATCAAATCATGCCGACCCAAATGATCAGCGCTAAGCAATTCACTCTCGCCCAATGGTTGATCGAGAAGATAGGGATGGTGATAAATGAAATGCTCGGGCGGGAGCGCCGTTACGGGTAGGCCATTATTGTTAAAATGGTTTGGCGCATCCATATGCGTGCCGAAATGGTTGAAATATTCCAGAGAATACGTATTGGCGACGTCGCCCTGCTTGATTTGACTAAAGGACGATATCTTTAACGTCGGATTCCCCGGCCAACCGGGATCATCCGCACGTGTTACATGGGATAAAAACTGCATTAGATTATTCCCCCCATCCGAGTTCGTTGGAAATCGCTTGTACGGTGCTCATAGTATCCAATTCGACCATGCGTAGTTCTGCCATAGTAATCGTTGTGGGCATCGCCACGCTGAGAGCGGAAATAACTTCTCCCCGATAATCCCGAATAGGTGCCGCGACGGCACAGACTCCCTGTTCGTTCTCCTCTCGATCATGAGCTAATCCTTGGATACGCACCCTATCTAACTCCTCTGACAACTGACCAACATCGGTAACGGTGGCGGAAGTTCGCGGTTCTAGACATACGCTGGTCAAATAACGACCACGAGCATCCATGGGAGCGTATGCTAACAAAACTTTGCCGAGAGCCGTAGAATAAATAGGCATCCGCGACCCCACCACGACGGTTGTATGAAAAACGCCCTCTTGCTCTTTTGCCATAAATACAATTTCCCCACTGGATATGTCCAAACGGGCTAGATTCACGACAAAACCCGTTTTTCGCGCCAAATCCTCCATAAACCCGATCGACACATTCCGAACATCCTGCCGTGCAATCAACCGCCCCCCCCAGCGTACTAATGCCGGTCCCGCTACATAATGGGCCGATTCGGTCTTGCGGATCATATTCACCTGCACCAAAGCCCCGAGCAACATATACAAAGAACTGCGCGGAATGCGTGTATGCACTTGTAATTCCCCTAACGTCTTGCCATGGGGTGTACGCGTTAATTCTTCCAACACTTGACTCACACGTCTAAGTGAATGAGATGGAGTTGCAGCAGCCATGTGGAACGTCCCTCCGTAAATGCTTCTGTCCTATACAATAACTGTTAGACAATCACTAGAGGATTGACGGGAGAACCAGCACCCCCGAGAATAGGAAGAGGACTTGCCATGAAGAAAAAGCGATATTGTCCTTCCTCCGCGCAATAGTGACCTAGGTCTTCCAGCCACAACATTTCTGCTAATGTCATTCCGAGACGTGTAATCAACGCGGGATGCAACGGTTGCACGGTTCCCGTACGGCTAGAAATCGTCTGCTCATTCCCCATGGTGTCTGTGCCATACAGCGGAATTTGGCGCTCATGGAACCACATAGCGAGTTCATCGGAATACGTTAGGCCCGGCTCCGACAATTCCTCACCAATATATTCTTGACTCCCACCATGCACGTAGTGAAGATAATAACCTGTTCGAAGAATGATCATATCTCGTCGTTCAATTTCAATATGTTGTGCTTGGGCGGTCTGCAACAGGTCGCTCAGCGTGATTTCCTCCCCGCGGCCGAGCATCGTTACGCCTTTATATCTAGCGACATCAAGAAGGATGGCAGCGCCCGCAACACCATGGGCCGCCGCCTTATCAACGCCGTTTTTGGTCAAACCGCCCGTTGTTGTCATAGCATCATACCCGTTGAAGAGGGTCCCGTCGTACCAGATGTGTCCCAAACTATCTAGTTGGGTCGTGCCTTGCAAAAACATATGCACAACGTCATCGGAATATTCAACACCACCAGTTCCCGCTATGGGATCATGTTTACCCGCCACGTACATTCCACGGTCGCTCACCATGTAATGCTGAGTCGGAGCACGTCCCGGCCAAACCAGGTCCCCGCGCGGATCCCCGATAGGAAGACCTAAGGGAAAGACTTTCCCGGTTTTGACCGCATGGAGCCCACGTATAACCTCTTGAGGCGTGAGGTAATTCAATGTGCCAATTTCATCGTTTGGTCCAAAACTTCCCCAATTCGTCGGACAGTCCCGTAACAACTCTCCGATCTGACTCATAATCTCCACATCCCCTTCCATTAAAACCACATAGCCCTCATCGACATTACTGAGTCGATCTCCCACGACTGTATAACAGCAGGGCGGCCAAAATGACCAACCCGTATAAAATGTCCCGGACAGCGATCGGCATATTCAAGATGGTCAGAATAGTGGTTAACACGGTAATGATAATGGCACCGGCAATCGTCCCCACATAATTACCCCGACCGCCCACAATCGAGGCCCCCCCGATTACGACCACGGCAATCGATGGCAAGAGATAGGCATCACCCATCCCTAGATAGCTATATCCAGCAAATCCTGCCAAAAACATCCCCGCAAGACCCGTAAAAAATCCCGCTATCGTGTACGTACCCATCAAGGTGCGCCCGACATTGATGCCGGATAAATAACTACTGGTGATACTATTCCCCACAGCGTATAGACGTCGCCCAAACACAGTTCGCGCTAACATCACTCCCACCACAATGGCGAGAACAGCCCACACCACCAGATCGACGGGAAGTGGACCAATACGTCCATTCACAAGGTAGTGAATTAGAGCCGGAGCATTGCCAGCCGGTGTGCCATTCGTGTAGACAAGCACAACACCCTCCAAAACACTATTCATCCCTAATGTCATCACGAGTGGAGGAATATTGAAAATCACAATGCCGATCCCGTTGACGAATCCAACCAGTGCCCCTCCGAAAGCGACAATAACCAACACGACATCCGTCGGAGCAATATGGGAGGCCGCTAATCCCGTCATGAATACTGCCGTGGCGTTCATAAGATAGGCAATCGACAAATCTATGCCGCCGGTTAAGATGACTAGGGTTTGGCCAATACCCACATACCCCACAAAGGATGAGATAACTAAAATCGTCAGAATATGGTTAGGCTGGTCAAATCCAGCACTTATCAATTCGCCCACAAGAAACAATGCAATGGCAAAGGTGTAAGCCATGATGATACTACGGTG
>JAMCTO010000314.1 GCA_023381095.1 Bacillota bacterium | reverse complement strand
TTCGCGGTCAGGGATACGAAAAGAGACCATCCATTGTTGATAAATCCTAACATCATGTTTAAAAATCCGACCACCCCGCTCATGGCTTCGGGTCTCCAGCCTAATATGGAAAACCCGGTACTGGCGATTCCGACATCATTGATCACACGGGTGGTGCTTCGTTCCCGACCCTCCGGTTCTGGGGGGTGTTTAAGGAGTCGACTAAATAAATCGGTTCGCAGATCTTGCACAATGCCGTTGGATAGGACGCCATGCAGGTAACTACTCATCGCGCCCATGAGAGTTTTCACGAGAAATATAGCGGCCAGTAATTCTACCAAATGAATTAGCAGAGGCACATTCGCATGTGGCGGCAGGGTCTTATTGATGATCTCCTTGGTGATGAAGGCAGGAATCACCCCGAGCGCAATGCTTGTAAATGATAAGGCGAGAACCAAGACCACGAGCGGCCAAAACGGTGAAATAAAGCCTATCATACGGAGATAAGAATTCCCGGAGACTTTCTCAGGGGACCGGCCACTCAAATCCCAGGTAATTCTGCGCCAGATGGCAAAATCATCCCACGCCTTATGCCAAGTCGTTGGCTTCTTGTTCATCATGCGCCTCCTTTAGGATGTGCGTGCGATGCAAGCGTTTCTAAGGCAGCGAAGGCTTGGGACATAGCCGCCTTATTCGACAACGATTGTTCCGCTAACTGCACCGCGTGTACAGCTTTCTTGACTTGTGTCGAGGACTTCAACCCTTGCAAAATGGTGGCATCATGGTGGAGTAGCGCCACAGCTTGCGTTTTCGTATCCGTGGTCAGTGCGAAGTCCCCCAAAGTAACGGCGGCACTGAGCGCTACCTGTAGGGTGGTGGTTGTGTTGATGTCCGTGCTTTTTCCTTTGGCGCTGGCTTTCTTCTTTTGTCCTTTCTTGGGCACACTACTAGTGGCTGCATGCACTTTCGGTGCGGTAACGACTAAGGAACGCATCGCAAAACCTCCGAGAACGACATAAACGACAATTCCCAATACCACAGCCCATTTTTTCATCGATCTCCTCTCCCCTTTCCTTCTGCAGATTTGGAATGAATGAAACACAGAATTATCTGTTGCATCCAATGATATTGAATCGGCAGATAACGTGGTAAACAGGAGGGGCAGGTAGTCCCTCCCATTGTCACTTATCAGTCCTCGATGACCAGGTCCACACTATGACCGGGTGTTGGCATGCTGGGCAACACTGCACTGATCCGATGCTCCGTCTCATGCCACACCCATTGGCCTGCATTGGGGTGGCCTTGGACCTGGATCAGCGGATGATTGTCACTGATCACACGCCGGGGGGCCTGGTGGTAATACCCTACATGCACCAGATACGAACCGCTAAGCATTTTGGCCTCGGAAGGCCAGTGTTCGGGGTTCCAAGACACACGAGTCACCGATTCTTTGCGGATGACCTTGATATTTATGGTGCGGTAAGCACCATGCAGACATTGATCGGTTTTACCGTCATCGCTATAGACGAGGAAATGTCCTTCCCCTTGAATTACGAAAAACTCACGAGGACCATCGGTTCCCTGGGCGAGCTCCTGGGGCGTTTGTTGAGCGGTTGACAATACGCGGGGCCCTAAGGGGATAATGCTGCCTGCTTTAAGAAATAACGGCAAACGGTTCAATGGCGCGGCAACGAGGTGTGATGAAGGGCCGACGATTTCCTCCTGATTCCAAACGTCAAACCAATGACCTGGCGGAAAGTAGACGCGGCGCTCATATGTGCCGGGTCGGATAATCGGGGCTACCATGAGACTAGATCCTACTAGAAACTGATCATCAATATCCCATGTTTCCCGATCTTCTCCGAATTCCCAGACTAGGGGCCGCATCGGTGGTACACCTGTTTGACTGGCCAAATGAAATAGTGAATACCAGTAGGGTAATAGGCGATAACGATATTCAATGTATTGACGAGCGATCGTGAGGACATCGGGGCCGAAGGACCATGGCTCATGGCGGTGAGTATTTTTGGCAGAATGAGCGCGGAGAAATGGGAAAAACACGCCCATTTGAATCCATCGGGCGTAAAGTTCCGGGGAGGCATTGTGCTGGAAGCCGCCAGCATCTGGACCGCAAAACGCTACGCCTGACATTCCTAAATTTAGACACATAGGAATAGATAAGGCCAAATGCTCCCACCAACTGCAGTTGTCTCCTGTCCACACGGCGGCATAGCGTTGAATGCCCGAAAACCCCGACCGACTTAAGATAAAGGGCCGCAGATGGGTAGAGCGGCCTTCTGCCGTCGTCATCTGTGACGCATCGCGCAAGCCTTCAAAGGTTGCCTGTGCTTCGCAGAGTGCATAGAGATTATGCACTGCACTGTGAGAATACGATGTAATACCGTCTCGCTGCTCAACATCTGCGTCATTATCGTGGCCATAGTGCCCACTGCCGCCTCGGTTCCACGCGGGTTCGTTCATATCGTTCCAAATTCCTGCGATACCTTGTTCGACTAAGGTGCGGTGCTGTTGCCCCCACCATTGACGGGTTCGGGGTTGCAAGAAATCTGGAAATGCACACATTCCAGGCCAGACTTGACTTTGGAACTCTTCGCCATTGGTATACGTCAGAAAGTGGGCGTCGCGGCGTCCCTCTTGGTAAACGGGGTAGTGGGAATCCACTTTGACTCCGGGGTCAATGATAGGAACGACGCCAAAGCCGTCCTTTTTAAGGTCGGAGAGTAAACGCGAAGGATATGGGAAACGCGATGGGTCCCACGTGAACACGCGATACCCATGCATATAATCGATATCTAGATACAGGATATCACACGGTACGTGATTTTCCCGGAAGTTGCGTGCGACGGCTCGCACGTCCTCTTCTGTTTCATAGCTGTAGCGACTTTGCTGAAATCCCAAGGCATACAGAGGCGGCAAGGGCATGCGTCCCGTCAGAGCGGTGTAGCGTTCTAAAATTCGGTCCATGGGACCCGGAAATATAAACAGGTCCAAATCACCCCCGTCGGCCCCTAAAGTTAGCATGTTTGGTTGACTGATATCGGCATCAAAATACGAGCGATGCGCGTTGGCAAAAAAGATGCCCACACTGCTTGTGGAGTTATAGAGTATCGCAAACGGAATTGCGACATATAAAGGGTCGGCATTGGGTGTGTGTAAAAATCTGTCGGTTGTCCATTGGGTCCAACGCCCGGATCGCTTATTTAACCCGCCGACTTTTTCTCCTAACCCGTATAGATGGGTATCTTGTTGCAACGGAATCTGGCACCAAACGCTATCTTGCTTAAATCCAATACCTCCGTTCGTGGTTGACCAGATTGGTTTGATATCTTGCATAACCGTGATTTGGAGCGGATTGCGTTCGATCACAATGACCATGTTGCCATGGCTTGCCTGCCAGCCGGAATCGGTCTGTTTAATATCTAGGTCTACCGGCAAAAACGTCGCGGTATCAAGAATTCCCGGCGGCAAAGATTCGCTATGAGGCCGGTGCATACAAAGCCGTACCGTTCCTTCATTAAATAGTTCCAAGGACACTGATGCCTCTTTGCCTTTGATTTTGGGGCGATTCTGGCACTGGAACCCTGTACCTTGACGACGGGCATTCCATGCAATTCCAACACGGTGACCGGCGTTATATCGCGGCTCAATGGACGCAACATCCTCACTATGGACAATTGCT
>JAMCTO010000313.1 GCA_023381095.1 Bacillota bacterium | reverse complement strand
TATGGGGATTAAAGTCATCTGAAGACGCTTCGCATCTTGCCATGCATTACGTGGACGCGGTTTTTGTTGATGATCCGGGATGGGCAAAGAATCTGGTCCGCTTGGAGCACAGATAGGGGATTACACTATGGATATATTACTGACCAATGATGACGGAATAGAGGCCCCAGGGCTCGAAGCCTTGGTCCATGCGCTGGCTGCCGACCACGATATTACCGTCGTAGCCCCAAGTCGTGAACGTTCGGCGGTTAGCCAGGCTTTTAGTTTCCATGTGGACTATCGTGCCGAGCAAATGGACGACCGAAGATATCGGGTAGGGGGCACTCCGGTGGATTGCGTCATGTTTGCTGTGAGTCGGTTGGGGCCATTTGACCTGGTAATCTCCGGGATTAATCGGGGGGCGAACATTGGCTGGGATACTTGGTATTCGGGGACGGTTGGAGCAGCCTGTGAAGCGGCTCGGAGGGGGTATAGAAGCATCTCGGTATCTTTGGATACCGTGGGGGGAAGCCAATCGGACCATTACTATGACGACGCGGCTCGGGTGCTTGCGCGCTATTTGAGACAAGGACTGGTGACGACGATTCCTCGGGACCATGTCTTGAACATCAATTTTCCGAATCAGACGGCGCTCATGGAGGGCACACCTAAGTGGGCAGTCCCAGGCACTTATACCTACAACCTCAATGAGTTGGCAATCGAGGTGGAAAACCCTCGCCAGTGGCGGATCGAAGTTCATCAATCCGCTACCTATCCTAATCCGCCCCATGGTTCGGATGGCCATTTAATCCGGGAAGGGCCCACGTTGAGTTTGCTTAGACTCGCGTGGCCAGAACCGGAAACGAAGGACGTGGATGCCGTCACCCAATGGATTGCAGCTCTATCGCGAAGTTAAGATGAAGGGGCGCGAAATCGTAAGGAGGGGAATCAAATTACGACACCAATTGCCGTTATTACGGGAGGAGCGCAAGGGATTGGGCAAGCGTGTGCACAGCGTTTTGCTCAGGAGGGCTACCATGCGGCGATTTTAGACCGCAATCCGGAACGGGCCCAGGAGACTTTGAATGCGATAGTTGAGGCCGGGGGAAGCGCCTCGGCCTGGGTTGCCGATGTTGGTCAATCGTCGGCGGTGCAGGCTATTGTCGACCAGTTATTGCAGCAATATGGCCGGATCGATGTCTTGGTAAATAACGCGGGCGTGGTGTACCAAAAACTTATGGAGCAGTTGACCGACGAAGAGTGGCTTCAAGTGCTCAACACTAATCTCAATGGAATGTTTTATGCGGCGAGGGCAGTCATTCCTGTGATGCGCGCACAACGGCACGGCCGGATTATCAATCTATCCTCAGTGCTGTCGACCGTAGCACGGCCTTTAAACGGACCGTATGCGACCAGCAAAGGAGGAATAAATGCTTTTACCAGAGCCTTGGCTTTGGAAGTGGCCCGAGATGGCATTACGGTCAATGCTGTGGCGCCGGGCCATATTCTCACGCCATTGACGGTGCCGATGTTCACGCCAGCAGTGACTCAAGCTTTTGAGGATCGGATTCCGTTGGGATATCTGGGGAAACCAGAGTGGATAGCCGATGCGGTGGCTTTTTTAGCGAGCTCGCATGCGCGGTACATCACGGGACAAATTCTCTATGTTGATGGCGGATTCAACATTAATGGCGATTTGCCGCATCTCGAGTTTGGCGGTCAAGTGGAGTAGGAGGGATCCCGTGGATACCTGGAAAATTGTTGCTCTGGACACCGGAACCTCAATTCTGGAAAAGTCAATTCTGACATATTTGACGGATGTGGGCACTTCGATCCGCATTCCTCGGGTAATGTGGTATATCGAAGGACAGGGGCATCGGATCATGGTCGACACCAGTGTTGAGTCGGAAACCATTGCTCGGGATGTCATTGGAGAAAATTTAACACGGGGTCCAGAACAGGAGCCCCGAGCTGCGCTGGCCCTAATTGGGGTGGATCCAGCCTCTATAGACCTTGTGGTGTTTACCCACCTGCATTGGGATCATTGCGGCAATAATAATCTATTTCCCCAAGCGAGGTTTTTGGCACAGCGAAGGGAAATTTCCTATGCGGCAGCGCCTGGTACGTTTTTCCAACGGGCATTTTTGTCACCTGCATTGGGATTGATGCCTCCTTATGCCGGGATTCGACTAGAATCTGTCGACGGCGACCAAGAACTCTGGCCCGGACTGGAATTACTCCATTGTCCGGGCCATACGCCAGGGTCTCAAGCCGTTCGGGTCAAAACAACCCAGGGCTGGCACACCATCTCTGGAGACGCAATTTTTACATACGAGAATCTAAACCGAGACATACCCCCCGGGTTTCACATCAACGTAGATCAGTCGATGGAGTCCATGCATCGAATTGCTCGGGTGTCCGATGTGGTTTTGCCATCCCATGACTATGGGGTGTTTGCCGGCCAGCCCGTTGCAGAGTTTGGGACCTAATCAGTAGGTCAACAGGGAGGATAAGATAGCCATGGTGAAAGCCAGGGAAATTCTTAATAGTCAGTTAAGCCGAGTTTTGGGGGAAATGGGACACACCGATCAGCTCCTGATCACTGATGCCGGGTTACCCATTCCCTTGGGAATTGAAAGGGTTGACTTGGCAGTCGTGGCAAACGTGCCGCCATTTTTAACGGTGTTGGCGTCAGTTTTGGAACATCTGACTATTGAAGGTGCCGTGCTGTCGGAGGAGATCACGGACCGCAGTCCTGAGTTATGGGCTGATATTCAGCGGTTACTTCCGTCTGGGATCCGGGTATCGATGATTTCGCATCAGGACTTCAAAGCACGGTTGCCTGAATGCCGGGCCGCGGTGCGAACTGGAGAATTTACCTGGTATGCCAATATCATCCTCATCGGAGGCGTTTCGTTTTAAGATTGGTGTGGAGGCAATCAATGACACAACTAAAGTGGACCACCGCGTCTACCGTGGCACTGGGGATTAAGGACGATGCGACCATATTGACCGTGGGGATGACATTAAGCGGCGCCTCGGAAACGATACTCGAGGCGATTGAATCCAGGTTCCTAGACACCGGCCATCCTCAGAATTTGACCTTGGTGCATGCATCGGGACAAAGCAATCGCCAAGTGGGGATTCAGCACTTGGCCCATTCGGGGCTGGTGCGTCGCATAATTGGCTCGCATTGGGGATTGGCTCCGCGATGGATGGAGATGATCGCGACCAATCAGGTGGAGGCCTATTGTTTGCCGCAAGGCCAGATGACGCATTGGATGCGGTCCATGGCCTCTGGCCTGTCAGGCCACTTGACTCAGATTGGATTGGGCACCTTTATTGATCCCCGACAGGACGGGGGGAAAATGAATGAACGGACAAAATCTGCTCCCGATTTAATCCATGTGGTAAACGTCCAGGGAGTAGAATACCTTTGGATTGATGCGGTCGCCATTGACTGGGTTGTGGTGCGGGGCACCAGAGCGGATACAGGAGGCAACATCACTGCCGAAGAAGAGGCAATGAAATTGGAAATTCTTCCAGCGGTGTTCGCAACCCGTCGATTTTCCGGGCATGTGGTAGCCCAAGTAAAAGAAGTTGTGCCGCGTGGCACTCTAAATCCAAGGCAGGTGGAAATTCCAGGAGCCCATATCCATTATATCGTGCAGTCGCAGAATCCTGAGCGCGACCACCGACAAACCTCGAGTTGGACATATGATCCGACGTACTCCAGCGAAGGATGGCATCCATCACTCAAGGAGACCCCCGATACACCTTTGGATGTTCGCCGGGTGATTGGCCGGCGGGCAGTCTGGGAACTGACACCGGGTGCCATTGTCAACATGGGGACCGGTATTCCGAATGACGTCATTGGCCCGGAAGTATTGCGAGAAGGGGCGGATGACTGGGTGACCTTAACGGTGGAATCCGGAGTCTATGGGGGACGTCCAATTGGCGGGGTAGACTTTGGTATTGCGCAATATCCTGATGCATTGATTGAACATCCGTACCAATTTGACTTCTATAATGGGCACGGAGTCGATGTCACTTTTATGGGGTTTGGCGAAGCCGATGCTCATGGCAACGTGAATGCCACAAAATTAGGCAGGCTCGCGACTGGGGCTGGCGGTTTTATCGATATTACCCAACCGGCACGCACTGTAGTGTTTTGTGGAACCTTTACCGCACAAGGAGTCGAGGTTGAAATTAAAGATCGCGCCGTCAGTGTTGTAAAGGAAGGTCGCGTGGCAAAGTGGGTGCGCCAAGTGCAGCAAATTTCATTTAACGGGGCCCATGCCTTGGAACGGGGCCAAAGGGTGCTGGTGGTGACGGAACGTGCGGTTTTTCGTCTGACGGAAACCGGGTGGGAATTGCAAGAAATAGCGCCGGGGATAGATCTCAAGCGCGATGTGCTGGAGCAGATGGAGTTTGCCCCAGTGATAACAGACTCGATGCACGAGATGGACCCCATAATTTTTAGCGAGGAAAAGCTGCATTTGGCGGAGTATTTGAGGAAATTATCAGAAAGCGAGGGACGGTAGTCATGGAAGATGTTGTCATACTCGATGGAGTGCGTACGGCCATTGGCACATTTGGTGGCAGCTTGAAAGATACAGAGGCTAGAGATTTGGGGGCGATGGTCATCGCCGAAGCATTGCGCCGCACTGCAGTGTCTCCGGAACAGGTGGACGAAGTGGTTCTGGGGTGTGTTGGTCAGGTGTCGGGAGATGCCTTTATTGCCCGATTGGCCGCACTGGGAGCCGGATTACCGGCGACATCGTCAACGGCGCAAACCGTGAATCGGCTGTGCGGCTCGGGATTGCAAGCGATTGTTACCGGCACTCAATGGCTGAAGTTGGGGGATGCCGATGTGGTCGTCGCAGGAGGAGCGGAAAACATGTCGCGACTCCCCTATTATGTCTGGAATCGCTGGGGGAAACGGTTAGGTGATGGCACTTTGGAGGATGGTGTCCTCAGTGCGGTGACCGATCCCTTCGGGC
>JAMCTO010000312.1:2270-2565 GCA_023381095.1 Bacillota bacterium | reverse complement strand
GCTCGCCATTATCTTGAGGAATGGGAAAATGCGCTGCCCCGCCGAGCCAGCCCTGTACAGCAAGTGACTCTGTTTGGACCGGACCCCGTGGCCTTGGAATTGCGCCGAACCTTAGCGGCCATTGACGTAGATGAACTCAGCCCGCGAGATGCCTGGCAGTGGATTGCGGAATGGCATGCCCGCCTTCAGCGGGAGGGTCAACCATGAGCCGGATTCGTCGTTTGGATGCGGTAGTCGCCAATCAAATTGCTGCAGGCGAGGTGGTGGAACGGCCGGCTTCGGTCGTCAAGGAATT
>JAMCTO010000312.1:0-2260 GCA_023381095.1 Bacillota bacterium | reverse complement strand
AAAGTGGTCGAAAACAGTTTAGACGCTGGAGCGACGCAGATACAGATTCGCATTGAGCAAGGCGGCGAATCACTCATTGAAGTCCGTGACAATGGCCAGGGAATCGAACCCGAAGATCTTGCGCTGGCATTAGAGCGTCATGCAACCTCTAAGCTTAGCGTTTTAGCCGATTTGGATGAAAGCCCTTGGTTGGGGTTTCGCGGGGAAGCATTAGCTGCAATTGCTGCGGTAAGCCGCCTCACACTGAGTTCTCGGCCCCGTCAACAATCAGTTGGCCAGTTGGTGCCCGCGCAAGGCGGAATTGTCGGTGAGCAGGATGTGGTGGCGATGGCCCCCGGTACCGTGGTGCGGATACAAGAATTGTTTTTCAACACTCCGGCTCGGCTCAAGTCGCTCAAAAGTCCCGGCGCTGAGACGGGACACATTCAACATTTGGTAGAACACTTGGCCATTAGCCGACCAGATGTAGGATTTCGCCTAGTGACAGAAGACCGCACGCTAGTCAAGACACCAGGTCAGGCAACGGCTTACGAGACGATTCACCTGCTTTATGGCCGTGAGGTGGGCGAAACGCTGATTCCTGTAGACTACACCGGAATGACCGGAATACATATAACAGGTTGGATTGGTCCGGCGCATGTGCATCGCGCCTCTCGCCAATCGCAAGGTCTTTATGTCAATGGACGCTGGGTGACCAATTGGGTACTGAGGCAAGCCGTTGAGGAAGCATTTAAGCCTCAAGTGCCGGATCGTCGTTTCCCGTTGTTTTGGATTTGGATGGAATTGCCGAAACCGTCGGTGGATCCTAATGCCCATCCGACCAAAGCCGAAGTACGGATTGATCACGAGCGCCAAGTGGCCGCGTTGCTTTTTCGGGCTGTGCACGACGCGCTGGTGGCTAAATCCTCGGCGCCGCTCCTGCCGATGGCAGGGGAATCAGCCCGGGAAACCGGAAGCGCTTATGACCAAGAGGAATGGCCTCTGTTGCCTTCGACGGAAAGTCGAACCGAAGATGGCGGCGTTCTTCATCAAGAATTTCTCGAATTGTCTCCTCTGGCCCAGTGGCAAGCCAAGTATATTATCGCTCAAGGCCCCTTAGGATTGTATTTGATTGATCAGCACGCCGCTCACGAACGCCGCTATTTTGAGGAGTTCAACCGGCAAAAAAGTAAGATTCTGGTCAGCCAGCCACTCTTGGTTCCCTATACGTTGACATTGAACGCAGCACAGTGGGACGTCTTTCAACGATTCCCCAACATATTTGAGAGCGTCGGATTTGAAATTGGCCAAGCCGGAGGCAGCACGGTGATCGTGCGCGCGGTGCCCCAAGGATTGCGGGATATGCCTAGCGACCCGGCGATGTTTCGCATGATATTGGATTCTTTAATTCAAGGACAGGCACACCCGGGTCATCCTATCACTTGGATCGAAGAACCATTGTTTGCAATGGCGGCGTGTAAAGCGGCCATCAAGGCTTATCGCCCGATGAGTCAGCATGAAATGGTGACGTTGTTGCATGAGATGGCTTACCTTGAAGACCCACGCGGGTGTCCCCATGGACGTCCGACATTAATTCGTTTGTCGCTGGAGGAGGTGGACCGCCGCTTTGGGCGCAAGGGATAGAGAGGGGTTAACACCACTTTTGGTGCTGGCTGGGCCCACCGCGGTGGGAAAAACCGATTTGAGCATTGCCTTGGCCAAACGCATTAACGCCGAAATTATTTCTGCGGATTCGGTTCAGATATACCGGGGATTGAATATTGGGTCAGCCAAAGTGCCATTAATGCAACGGCAGGAAGTCCGCCATCATTTAATTGATGTGGTGGAGCCAGCCCAGTCTTTTTCCGTAGCTGATTACCAAATACTGGCTAGTTCGGCCATCGAGGATGTGTGGCGTCGCGGACATTTTCCTTTGCTGGTGGGGGGCACTGGCCTATGGATTCGCGCACTGACGCAAAGTTATCCGTTCCCCAAGGAGGCAACCCAAGAACGCAACCTGCGAGAACATTTAGAACGCATGGGTGAACACTATGGATGGGAAGGATTGCGACGGCAATTGCGGTTGGTCGATCCCGAAAGCTGGGAGCATATTCATCCTAACGACCATCGTCGCATGATTCGAGCCTTGGAAGTGTTTTTGACCACCCAAAGACGGTTGCCCAGAAATACCGGCAGACCGTCGCAGTATCAAACTCGGTATTGGGTACTGACACGCCCTCTGTGGGAATTGCAAGAACGGATTCAGCAAAGAGTAGAAGCT
>JAMCTO010000311.1 GCA_023381095.1 Bacillota bacterium | reverse complement strand
AGCACGTCCCCGCCTCGCATGGAGTTGGTGCAGGTAAGGTCACAGTGGTTGCCCCATGCCCCGTAGGGACAATCCCCCTCCAGTTCTCCTGCCGCAGCAATACCGCTGGCCGTCGGCCGTAGCCGACGAGCACCATAATAGTTCCCAATTGCGCGGCCCACCAGGTCATCGGACCGGGTCGCAACTTGTGCCACACCGTCTGTTTTTGCCTCCACAAAAACGCGCGCACTTCTACCCACAAAGGAGCTCCGAGGCCCTCCCCCGCCAAAATCCGGTCACTACCCATAACCAGTACCGTACGCATGTAGAGCGCCCTAAAATGTCGATCGGCGCTGCCTAGATGCCATCCTCCAGGCAATTTCATATGCGTCATCCTTTCCTAGACCGTGTTACTTAAGTAACGCCATTGGTTTCAGAAAGGTTTCATCAAACAAAGCCAGCACTCGCCGCTATTTGACTCGGCGCTTGCGGCGCGCTGCATCCTCTTGCAGTCCAAAATCAATACGCCTAAGTCCCGTGTCCACCCGCATCACCACCACCGTGACCGGGCTGCCCAGGCCATATTCACGTCCAGTACGTTGACCCCGCAAGCGGTAATGCACCGGGTCAAAAACCCAATAGTCTTGGGGCAAGTCCTCCAACCGCACGAGACCCTCAATTAAATTGGGCAATTCTACAAAGATGCCGAAATTAGTGACACCGGAAATGACTGCCTCATATTCCTGGCCAATTTTATTCGCCATGAATTCGGCTTCTTTAAGAGCCACTGAATCGCGTTCGGCTTCCATTGCCTCGCGTTCCCGGGCTGACGCATCTTCCCCAACCGAAGCCACCAATTGTTGCCACCGTTCCCGATCTGCTTCGGTGACCCGGTTTTCTAGATATCGCGTTAACACCCTGTGGACCCAAAGATCCGGATAGCGTCGAATGGGAGAGGTAAAATGCGTATATTCCTCAGCTGCCAGGCCGAAATGACCTGTGTTTTTGGGGCCATACCGAGCCTGCTTCATGGATCGCAACAAGGCACTGTTAATAACTCTTTCCTCAGGCAGTCCCTTCACTCGATTAATGAGACTTTGCAAAGATTTTGGGGTCACCTGTTCCGGCAGTCGATATCCAAGCACGCCTATCATTTCCCGAAACTGGGTCATCTTGTCCAAACTCGGTTCATCATGCACACGAAACAGCCCCGGCAATTCCGTGCGCAACAATTCATGGGCTACCGCTTCGTTGGCCAGCAACATCAACTCTTCGATAATGGATTCCGCAACTCCCCGGGAGCGAACTACCACATCCACAGGATGACCATGATCGTCCAGCACTACTTTTGCTTCGGGCAATTCAAAATCTACTGCTCCTCGTTCCACCCGTTTGCTGCGCAACAGATCCCGAACCACATCCAATTGTTCTAACCATGGTCTCAAACCTAAAACATCCAGCCCGCCCTCAAGTATTTCGTTAACTCCTTGGTAAGTCAGCCGATGACGCGATCGTATCACGGAGCGAAAAAACTTGGTTTTGAGGACTTCGCCCGAAGAGGAGAGATCAATTTCTACGCTCACCGTCAGCCGCAAAACCCCGGGATTGAGACTGGCAATACCGTTGGATAGCCGCTGCGGCAACATGGGGATAACACGGTCCACTAAGTATACACTGGTGCCGCGACGGCGGGCCTCCATATCCATTGCGCTGCCTTCTGCCACGTAGTGGCTCACATCCGCAATATGCACCCCAATCCGGTATCCGTCGCCCAGGGGCTCGAGTGAGATGGCGTCATCCAAATCTTTGGCATCGCTGCCATCAATCGTCACAATGAGTGTGTCGGTCAGATCCACCCGGTTTCCATACTCCGCCTCCGTCACGGATTGGGGCAGTTTTTCGGCTTCCGCCAATACGGCATCGGGAAATGTCGGGCTCAGCTGATATTCGGCGGCAATAGCCGACACATCGACTCCTGGGCTGTCCGCAGCTCCCAGCACTTCAACAACCTCACCCCGTACCGGGCGCTTGGGATCCAACGGCCAGTCGGTAATTTTTGCCCGGGCAATATCACCCGGGTGCCATTTTGCATGAGGATTTGAAGCCACTTCAACCACCGGCCGTCGTGGGTCCCGGGGCTTTAAGCTCCAACTTCCGCGATGCCTCTCCAATGTGCCTATCACTACTTCGGTAGCCCGTTTGACAATATTCATGACCCGACCGTCAAAACCTTGCGCTGACGGTCGAACCCACACTGTGACCACATCATCATGGCGTGCGCCGGCCAACCACCGCTCTGGCACGAACACATCGGTGCCTGGATAATCAGGGCTTACCACAAAGCCAAAGCCGCGAGGATTGACCCGAAGACTGCCTTGACGCGTAGCCACCGTTACCCCACCTTCCGGGGCGCGAACAATCCATCCCTCCTGCCGGTATTGGCGGTAAATTCGAAAAAATGCTTTGCCGGTGTGGCGATTCTTCGTGAGCCGCGCCACCAATTCATCTTCTGACACAGGTTCCCGATTATATAGCACCGCAAAGATTTTTTCGGAAAGGTTGTCGCTTTGAGGACGGTACGCCTTTCGCTTGGCCATTTTCCTTATACTCCTACCCTTTAGAAATCCTGTCCACAGTGCATGTCCATCATCTAAGAGCATGACGTGGACTTAGGCAATGAACCCACCCCGCCCCTTTAGATCCCGGTCGCGCAACATCCTACTTTATCCTGTCCACTCTACAGATATCTTACCAGAGGTCTGGGAATCTCTCCCCATAAACAGGAAACCCCTCGGCAGTCCAGCACTGTCCCAGAGGTTTCGTTTAAGCAGTTTCCGATCCAGAGAATCAACGGCTAACGCCAAAGCCGCGCCAGCAGCAGCGTATTAATGGCAAGCAAGATGGCGACCACTAACGAGATGCGCTCCAATAGCTCATCGACGCCCCGTTTTTTCCCGCCATAAGCTTGCTGTGAGCCTCCGCCAAAGGCACCAGAAATACCCGCACTATAGCCGGTTTGTAATAATATCGCGGCCATAACAGCAAAAGCCAATACCACTTCAACAACAAACAACGCTAGTATCACGGTCATCGTCCTAACTTATTATTCTTCTAATGTGCTAGTATACCGCAAATACCGGAAAAACACATCCCGAGAACTAACCCGCCCACATCGTCCAATTTTACATATTTCGGGTGATTTTCTCCCGAATCCCGTGATCCGCATGTTCGAGGGCTTGTCTGAGCAGTGTCCCGTCCCGCTCTGCCAATTCTGATGGCAATTCTGCTGCCGCTTGCATGCGTACGGCGAGAAATTGGTGAAGAGTTTTATCCGGAAGCATAGCCGCCAACTTCAAATTGGTGGCACACAAATCAAGATATTGCTGATCAGAAGCCTTTTCCCCCATTTGCCTCAGCAAGTCGCCCAAGGCATTTTTCTGTTGTTCGACATTTAGGGGCAACAACTGTTGAAACATCTGCCCCATGGTGGCTTCCCGATCTTCTTCGGGCAACGCCGCGATAGTTAGCACGTCAATACTTTGTGACATGGTCTCATCTCCCTGCCTTCATGGTTTGCTAGATACGGTTAAATGTGCAATGCCTGGTTCCATTATAACTCTGCCCCCAATAAACCGCAGGCATCCCTAAACAGGAACCCCTGTGAGTCAAATCTGCTCTCCGGGCTCCAAACTTTCCAGACTGATGCCTTTGGTTTCTTTTCCCAATGCCATTACCGCTACCGCCACAATAATGAGTACCGCCATGAAGAGATAAAACACGGTCTGCAGTCCAAAATGACTGGCAAACAGCCAACCAACAATGGTGGGACCAATAATTCCCCCGATTCGCCCGATGCCCATCGCCCATCCACTGCCAGTTCCTCGTACTAACGTCGGATATTGTTCGGTGGTAAATGTGTAAGTGACACCCCAGGCTCCCAAATTGAAAAACGACAGGATGGAACCGAAAGCCAAGAACTGCCACGTCAAATGGGCATTGCCGAAGAGCGCCGCCGCAATTGCCGAAAGCAATATATATAGTCCTAACACCGGTTTTCTGCCCCAACGATCCACCAGCAATGCCGCAGAAAAATAACCGGGGATCTGGACTGCGGTCACAATCAAGGTATACTTCAAGGATTCCACCAAACTATAGCCATGCTGTACCAGAACCGAGGGAAACCAAAGGAAAATGCCGTAATACGCAAAATTCATGCCCACCCATAAAATCCAGAGCATAATCGTGCGCCTGGCTACTCCTTTGGCAAATAAGTCGCCCAGACGCCCGCGGCGCATAGGGACGGCAACACTAGTCGCAGCAACTTCGCCATGCCCCATTTGTCGCAAAACCCGCTGTGCTTCCGCTCCACGCCCAGTCTTGGCCAGATAACGAGGAGATTCGGGAATTCCCCGACGCAAGTACAAGACATAAAATGCCGGCAGCATCCCTACCAAAAATCCACTGCGCCATCCAAAGCGGGGAATAAACAAGTAAGACACTAGAGCTGCCACAAACCATCCTACAGCCCAAAAACTCTCCAGCAAGACAATGCCCCGTCCTCGTTGTTTTTGTGGCATAAATTCAGTAACCAGGGTTGTGGTGACCGGCAATTCTCCCCCAAGACCCACACCCACCACAAACCGCAACAAAATCAACATCCAAAGCGCAATCGACAATGCTGACAAGCCGGTCGCTACCGCGTAAATCAAAAGCGTTAACATAAAAAGTTGGCGGCGGCCGAAACGATCTGCCAACATTCCTGACAATGCCGCTCCGACGGCCATGCCTACCAAACTTATACTCCCCACGACGCCAATTTCCACGCTATCCAAATGCCAAGCACCAATGAGCGCAGCCAAAATAAACGAAATGATCCCGACGTCCATAGAATCGAATAATGTCCCGAGTCCGCCCACGGTAATCAATCGGTAATGAAACCGGGTCAGTCGACCCTGGTCCAGTTCCCCGTCTACTGTCATAGTGGCCCCTCCCTCTAGTGATACCCCCATGATATGGAGGGGCAAGAGAGGATGTGCCACAGGTTTTTAAAACCCTAGTATGATGATATAGTATAAGGTGATTTCTTATTTGGGAGGGACTTAGGATGGCAGTGTTGCAAATGAATATGACAGACTTTGTTGTCCATTGGCAACAAGGCGGGTTTATATTGGATGTTCGCGAGCCGGAAGAACACCTATGCGGCGTTGTTCCAGGAGCTTTTCTTTTGCCGTTGGGGAGGGTGGTCACCCATGCCCATACCCTCCCGAAATCTAAGCGCGTTGCCGTGATTTGCCGCAGCGGCCACCGTAGCGATCAGGCCGCAGCCTATTTATGTCAATTGGGATTTGACGCGGTCAATGTTCAGGGAGGCATGTTGGCGTGGAATGGCCCCCTGTCTTTCCCCGAATTACCCCGCGATATGTCGGGGACTTAACCAGCCCATCAGTTGAGCGACGCTATTGGCCAACAAATCCACCCCACGCTCCTGAAACAAAGAGTATGCAAGAGGGCCAGGCGAGCCGCCCAACATCCCGCAAAAGAGGCAGGGCGGATCATCCAGCGATCGGTCCGTTTCGTATCGTGCGGCCGTCTGCCAGTCATCCAAGTTGTCGCCCACATAAATCAACAGCCGAGGCGATAACACGCGGACAATTTCCACCAGTCCCCCAGGATCCGGCTTTTGCCATCCCCGATCTTCGGTCACCTGAGCCTCGGCAGCAATCACGCCTTCCAAACCGGTCATTTTTAGTGCAATGGCAGCCTCGCCTGCATTACGGCCCGTATACAGACCATATCGAAATGGTGCTTTCTCCAGCAAATCACGGGTCACCAAGGCCCGTTCTCGAAGCATCAGCCCAGAATCCTTAACGGTCTCGTTAGGTATGCCAAACACTTCGTGACTTCGCTCTCCGGCGTAGAATTCCTGAGCCAGTCGAGTGATTCGACGCCGATCCCATATGGCTTTGATCCGTTCGAACTCGCTGGACTCGACAAGGTTCTCCAGCGCACGTTCCAGTCCTCCCAATCCGCCGCCATATTGACCCGCTGCCCGAGCAACGGTGGCGGCATCAGGAGGGGATCCCACCAATCTGGCAATGTCCCGGGTATCTAACAACTGCGCTTTGGCCATAAACATCAGCACAATGCCCTGAGCTAACGCCCAATCGCTGTTAAACCCCCCAGCGGCCTTGAAATATGTCGTGTCCTCAGGTGTCACCGCAAGTCCTTCGCCGTAAAATCCGGTTTCTTGCAAATAGGCGGTGACGGCTCGGCAGATGACCACGGGATAGCTTTGATGGACATCAATCAAGACCCCATCCATGTCAAACACAATGACATCGGCGACTTCCGCCTGCATGGCCGCCCGTGAGGTGGCAAACACTCCGTCAGACACCTGCCGCAATTCCAGATTCACCGCCGAAACGCCCCCCACCCGGCATATTGGAGCTGTGCATCATCCGCTTCTATAATCAGAAGCCGGTTATATTTTGCTACCCGCTCACTGCGAGCAGGAGCTCCGGTTTTAATTTGTCCCGTATTCATCGCCACACTCAGATCGGCAATCGCGGTATCTTCGGTTTCTCCCGACCGATGGGAAACAATGGTATGCCAGCCGTGAGCCTGCGACATTGCAATCGCCTCCAAGGTTTCACTGACCGTGCCAATTTGGTTCAGTTTAATCAGCACCGCATTCGCCGAATTTTGCTCCATGCCTTGCCGGATTCTCTCAGGATTGGTCACAAACAAATCGTCCCCTATTAGCTGGGTTTGGGAGCCCAATCTTTCCTGCAAACGGGACCAGCCTTCCCAGTCGTCTTCGGCCAACCCGTCCTCAATCGAAATCACCGGGTAGTTGTGCAAAACCTCTTGATAGAAATCAATCAAGTCATCTGACGTCTGCGGTTTGCCTTGCAGTCGGTATCCCTCGGGAGTGCGAATTTCATTAGCGGCGACATCGATGGCCAGAGCCACATCCTGTCCCGGAACCAACCCGGCCTTTTCAATCGCCCGCACCAGAAAATCCAACACTTCCCGGTCGTTGTCCAAATCCGGCGCAAAACCTCCCTCATCTCCCACCGCCGTGCGCAGTCCTCGGGCCTGCAGCAAAGACTTCAACGCATGGTAGGTTTCCACCGCCATGCGCATAGCTTCGGCAAATGAGGAAGCCCCGGCGGGAACCAGCATAAACTCTTGGATATCCACATTATTGTCCGCATGGACCCCGCCATTAACCACATTAAGCAACGGTACCGGCAACAGTCGGCTGTTGGTTCCCCCAATGTACCGGTAAAGCGGGATGTGCAACGAATTGGCAGCCGCATTCAAGACCCCAAGCGATACCCCAAGACAGGCATTAGCCCCCAATCTGGCCTTTTGCGGGTCTCCGTCCAAGTCTCGCAGCAACTGGTCAATTTGGGCTTGATCTTGGACCCGCATGCCCACCAGTGTAGGCGCCATAATTTCGTTGACATTGCGGCATGCCGTCCGCACGCCCTTGCCTTGATATCTGGTTTCCCCGTCACGCAGTTCTACAGCTTCATGGGCTCCGGTTGACGCACCGGACGGAACCCGTGCCCAACCGCATTGCCCGGACTGCAAATCCACGCGAATCGCCAACGTGGGGTTGCCCCGGGAATCCAATATTTCATACGCATGAATACCACTAATCACGTCCGACATACTCTAGCCTCCCACCTGCGTCGTGGCGCAGATCTTATTGAAGTAATGATGTTCCGCTCATTTCTGACGGGATCGCAAGGCCCATGGCTTCCAACAATGTTGGGGCCACGTCACGGAGTCCTCCGCCATCTCGCAGGGTGCGAGAACCGATAAGATCCTTTGATGCCACCACCATAAACGGTACCGGATTGGTTGTGTGCTGCGTATTGGGGGTGCCATTTGTGTCACGCATCACCTCGGCGTTGCCATGGTCCGCGACAATCAACAACATCCCATGATGCTGCAGCACACAATCGGCAATTTCGCCGATTGCTTCATCGACCACCCGCACCGCTGCCTCGGCCGCCTGCACATTTCCCGTGTGTCCTACCATATCTGCATTGGCAAAGTTTAACAAAATGAAATCAAACCGATCCTGACCCAGTGCGCGAATCACTACGTCCTT
>JAMCTO010000310.1 GCA_023381095.1 Bacillota bacterium | reverse complement strand
TTCTCCTCTAACCCGATCGGATGGGCACTAGATGTCGTACATTTTGAAAAAAGATTGCGACCCGCTATTTCTCATTTGTTGGGTCGGGTACTCGTGCTCAAGACACTGGACGCCGCTATGGTGGCGGGGGGACAGCATCGGTTCCGTTACAAGATGGTGACATTAGATGGGCAGTTAGTGCATGCTGGTGGCGCTATTACCGGAGGTCACCATGGGCAGCGCGACTCGCGGAGTAGCCGACACACAGAAATCCAAACGCTCACCGGACGCGTGGCGGAAGATTCGAAGATCATTGAGGGAAAAGAAGAGTTGCTAAAGGCGACTTTGACCGAGATCAGGGAAACGGAAATCGTTTTGGAAGGGGTCAGAGAACATCTTAGCGAACGGCGGCATCAATGGACGGCACTTCGTGAGGCACTATCCTCATCATCTACTCCGGAACAAGACCCTCATAGTTTGGTAGCTGCGGCAAAACAATTGGAAGAAGAGATTGGTCGGCAGCATGTGACTATGGAAACACTCCAGATGCGGGAACTGGAGTTGCGCTCGCAATTGGCTGAAGCAGCAGAACGGCAGACCCAATTACGCGATGCTTTCTCGCAAAGTCTATCGGCTTACTCGCAAGCCGAGGCCTTGCGTGAACGGATCCGATTCGAACAAGAACGTGTGGAAAGCAACCGACTGCGCATGGTGACACGTTTGCAACAAGTTATCACGGCCTTAGAAGACGGGAGCCGGGAAAAACTCTTAGTCATGGCCGAGCGTGAAGCTGCGGTGAGCCATCGTGAACAACAACGGATCGGGTTAGAGGAGAAACGGCGTGAATGGGATCAACTTAAACGCGATGGCTTAGCGTTGGAAAACCGGTTGCGGGCGTTGCAACATGAGGATCGTCGCCTCACGGCGAAAGTGCAACAATTGGAGCAAGACATTTTTAAAGTGGAGCATGCCTGGGCGGACTTTGTGGAAGACCCCGCAATACCTTCACTTAAATCGGATCAAATCACGCATGCACAAGCGGAACTGGTACGTCTTGACCAGGCGATTGCTTTGTTAGGGGATATCATGCCTGGAAGCCTGGCATTATATGAACAATTGAGAACGCGATGGGAATACTTAGCGCAACAATTGGACGATGTATCCTTAGCCCGGGAAGATCTCTTAAAGACTTTAGATGAGTTAGACCAGGAAGTCAGTCGACGTATTGAGGTTACCGCATCGCGGGTGGAGCAAGCGTTTAGTATGGCGTGCCAAACGCTATTTTCCGGAGGACGGGGCGGGTTGTCATGGATCCCTGGCGGTGATGGCGGCGTGGACGTGTGGGTGCGGCCTCCCGGTAAAAGGCCGAACCAACTTGGGCTGCTGTCGGGTGGTGAGAAAGCACTGGGGGGCATCGCCTGGCTGTTTTCTTTGCTATCAGTGCGTCCGTCTCCGTTTATCTTGTTGGACGAGGTGGAGGCATCGTTGGATGAGGCTAATGCCTCCCGCTTTGCCGACTATTTGGCGGAATTGCGGAAACACACCCAATGTGTTATTGTGACTCACCACAAATCGACTATGGAAATTGCGGATGCCTTATGGGGAGTGGCTGGGGACGGCCAAGGACAGAGCCGTACGGTTTCGGTATTGTTGGAACAAGTATCTTCGTAATGGATGAGGTGGATAACGTGGCGAATTTCTGGGAACGGTTAAAGCAAGGAATGGCCCGCACCCGCACTGGGCTTGGTGATCGGTTGCGGACTCTATTTACTGGGCGGGAATGGCACGAAGACCTCTGGGATGAGCTCGAAGAAGTGCTTTATGAGGCGGATTTGGGGTCCGGGACAATTGAATACCTGTTGGGTCAGTTACGGAAAAAGGTACAGCAAGAACGGCCAAAAACCGCGGATCAGGTTTTGCAGCAGCTATTTGAGGTGATGGTTGCAGAACTTGGCGAACCGCGCCCTGCGTTAACTTTAGACCCGGGGGGACCGTGGATTTGGCTGATGGTGGGAGTCAACGGCACCGGCAAAACGACAACAGCCGGAAAATTTGCCTATTTATTGCAACAGCAGCATAAAACCGTAATTTTGGGTGCCGCTGACACTTTTCGTGCCGCAGCAGTGGAGCAATTGGTGGAATGGGGACGTCGGGCAGGAGTCGAGGTCGTGCACCAAGCTTCCGGCGCAGATCCCGCAGCAGTGGCTTATGACACATTGCGGGCGGCACGGGCGCGCGGTGTTGATTTGGCGATTATTGATACTGCGGGCCGCCTGCAAAACAAGGTAAATTTGATGTTGGAACTCCAAAAAATTCGCCGGGTAGTGGAACGGGAGTATCCGGGGGCGCCTCACGAAGTGTGGCTAGTGATTGACGCCACCACGGGACAAAATGGGTTGAGCCAAGCCCGAATTTTTATGGACAGTGTTAAAGTGACCGGAATCGTTCTTACCAAGCTAGACGGGACCGCCAAAGGTGGCATTGCATTGAGCATTTATCATGAGCTGGGAATTCCCATTCGGTATGTAGGAGTGGGCGAAACCGCTCAAGATTTATTGCCCTTTAATCCACGCGACTATGTGCGTGCGATCTTGGGTGATGACAACGAGCCTTCTCGCTAATTTGACCGTTCCCTAAAAATTGGGTATAGTATAGACATTACCTTGAATACGCCGAATTCTGCCTGTCAGAAACGGGGGACCCGATTGTGTGGGGTGAATTGCGTTTGCAAGGGGCAGGTCCACGGTCCCAACCCGTCAGCTAACCTCGTAGGCGTTGGGGGCTCAAGGTTTATATGGGTTTCGTGCCTTCCTATCCCCCGGGAACATGTCGGGCTTTTTTTGTGGGCTCGTCTCATTCTGGGAGGTGTTTTGAAATTGCCACGCCGAGTATTGCAAATATCGCTAACTGCTGACCCGCTAAACGCTCTTGATGGGGGTGAAATGGGCGGGCAGCAAATAGTAGTTCGGGAAGCAAGCCTGCGATTGCAGCACCAAGGGTTTGGGGTCGATGTGCTGACTGCCGCTCAACACCCGATGCTGCCGCATCATGCGAGCCTGGGTCAAAAGGGTCAAGTGATCCGTACCTCTCGTGTGTCAGCGCCGATGTCAGATGACCAATGGCTGCAGTTGCAAGATCAACTGTTTCACGACGCGATGACCTGGATCGAGGGTAATCACCGTCGCTACCAATTGGTGCATAGCCATTTTTGGGTTTCTGGGCTGATTGGAGAACGGATTGCTCGACATCTAGAGGTCCCTTGGGTGCATTCGCCGTACAAAATGGCAGAATGGGTGAAGAGACCCTATGGGACATATTCTGAAATTCGTCAAGAACATGAGAGAGATCTGATTGCCCAAGCCGATGCCGTGGTGGTGCCTTATCTCAAGGAAACCGATTTAGTACACCGTTACGCACCTAAGGTCCCAATTTACGTGGTGGCGCCCGGGGTTGACGTTACCAGCTTTTTTAGTCGGGACCCAGGTCCGGTACTTAAAGGGTTGGGGTTATCGCGCCGGCCTTTGCTTTACGTCGGTCACTTGGACGTCGGGCGGGGTATCCACGAGGTGTTGGAATATATGACCACTCAGTCTTTACCGGACGATTTAATACTGCTTCTCATCGGAGGAGATCGGGGCGCAGTGGTACAAGGTCATCCGCAAGATCCACGATTAGCGGAGCTGGCTGAGACTTTGGGGAATCATGTGCGATTTTTGGGGCCCATGCCCCACCGGGCCGTCGCCATGTACTTTGCTACTGCCCAAGCGGTCATCGCCCCCAACCAGGGACCCACCTTAGGAATGGCGGTGTTGGAGGCGCTGGCATCGGGTACTCCGGTGGTTGGAACCAATGTGCCCGGGGTTGCCGATTGGATTGACCCTGCTGTGAACGGATTCGTGTGTGAAGCCAACAGCGTGGCAACGCTGTGGCATTATGCGCGGATACTTTGGGATGATGCGAATTTGGCTCATAAGATGGGATTGGCTGGTCAAACCGTGATTCATCAAAGCCATGGCGGAGATGCGATGGCGTCGGAATTGGCTCAAGTGTATGAAGAGGTATGCCAAGGCAGTTCTCCGAGTGTAGACGTCAGCTAGTTCCAGATCGTGATCTATTAACGTACCGGACAAGGAGTATCCTTGTCCGGTCTTGCTTGACACCGGTACACTTTTTCTTTAATATGTGCCTTGTTGTTCTGTTAAGGAGTAGTGCTTGACACCGGAGGCCGTACCTTGTGAATAACGTGGACGTTACCGAAGCCAATTTATGGTTTGATTTCTATGGACAACTTTTAACGGAACACCAAAGCGATATTTGGCAGCTGCATTTTCAGGAAGATTGGTCTCTTGCAGAAATCAGTGCGTTGCAAGGGGTAACTCGCGCGGCGATACAAGATGTATTAGAGCGTACCGCGAACTTGCTTCGCGACTATGAGCGCAAATTGGGACTGGTGGCTGCGATGCGGCAAAGGCAAGCCACGTTGTCGCGGTTGGTAAAGTTACTCAGTCAGTTGCCAGTGGGTCCGCAAGTCGGCGAAGCGATGGAATTGGCTCGTGGTTTGGCGCTGGAGGAGGGGCTCTCCGATGTTTGAGAACTTGACCGAAAAGTTGCAGTCGACCTTCAAACGGCTTCGCAACAAAGGGCGGCTGACGGAGGCAGATGTCAAAGAAGCACTGCGCGATGTGCGTTTGGCGCTGTTGGAAGCGGATGTCAACTTCAAAGTGGTTAAAGACTTTCTAGCCACCGTAGAACGTGATGCGGTGGGCCAAGACATTTTGGAAAGTCTGACTCCAGATCAGGGTGTCGTTCGGGTAGTTCGGGACCACTTGGTTGCCCTTATGGGAACAACGGTGGAACGCGTCAAAATGTCCTCCAATCCTCCTACAGTGATTTACCTGGTCGGATTGCAAGGCTCCGGCAAAACTACCTCGGCCGCCAAATTAGCTTTAATGTTGCATCACCAAGGCAGGCAGCCGCTCCTGGTGGCAGCCGACATATACCGCCCAGCCGCCGTGGATCAATTGGTGGCTTTGGGTGCACAAATCGACATGCCAGTGGTGCATCAGGCGGGGTTAGATCCCGTGGCGTTAGCTCAGTTGGGATTGCAAAAGAGCCGGCAATTGGCCCGTGATGTGGTGATTGTTGACACTGCCGGACGGCTCCACGTGGACGAACAACTCATGGCAGAACTGCAGAAAATGCAGGGCAAGGTCCCTGCTCACGAGACATTGCTGGTAGTGGACGCGATGACTGGTCAGGACGCTGTTCGAGTGGCGACAGCCTTTAAAGAATTGTTGCCGTTAACCGGAGTAATCTTAACCAAACTCGATGGGGATACCCGGGGTGGCGCAGCATTGTCCATTCGTGCGGTGACACAGTTGCCCATAAAACTTGTGGCGACGGGTGAAAAGGTTGATGCGTTGGAGATATTTCAGCCCGATCGGATGGCCTCTCGTATTTTGGGAATGGGTGACGTGCTGACTTTGATCGAAAAGGCAGAACAAGCCCTAGATAAAGATGACACCGAGCGTTTGGCTGGACGTATGACCAGCAACTCTTTTAACTTGGAGGACTTTCGCAGCATGCTGAACCAAGTCAAAAAATTGGGCCCGCTATCCAAAGTGATG
>JAMCTO010000309.1:3979-5866 GCA_023381095.1 Bacillota bacterium | reverse complement strand
ACCGTGAACACGCCGTATCACCCCGGTTTTTATGGGAGTGTCGGAACAGATAGTGCCTTCGATGATGCGTTCTCGACCGCGTATAACAATAGTACCTACGGGTCGTATATTGCGGGTTCACTTCTGTGGAGTTCCGAGCCGGAAACTACGGGGTGTACCGACATCGCTGGGGCACCGGCGTATAATCCGAATACGCCTCCCGGCACGAATTACGGGTTACCCGTCATCTGGCAGTATGCGGAAGGTTGTGGGTGCTCCATTGACGAAGATGAGTCGAGTTTAGCGACCGATAGCGACCGATGGTGGCTCGCGTAACTGCATAAGTCCTGACAGAGGCTGCCCGTCTTCGGGTAGCCTCTGTCACGTGATCGCATCCGATTGAAAGGCACGCAAAAGTTTCCTGCCTATCCGCTGCAACGTCGGTACCGTTCCTTCCGTTTTACCTGATGAAGGTGCAGTCAAGGACCCAGTCAGCGGTCGGCGGGCTGTTTCAGGTGTTTGATACGTCGTACGAAGCGAAAGGATATCTATGCGCTCCCCAAAACGGTCTGGACCGACACCAGACGACGATGCTAACTGGATTAACCAATGGATTGCGGACTGGGGGGACACCATCGCCCGGTTTGTCCTGTCGCAGACGCACGATCGACAGTTAGCGCAGGATATTGCCCAAGAAACCTTTTGGCGGCTCTATCAGTGGCACGAGCGCCACCCTCGCCCGGTTGTTCATGGCGGTTGGCTCTTTACGACAGCGCGGCACCTCATCATTGATGCCCGCCGCAAGAACCGCACCGTGTCCGATGGCCTACGCGTGGAGGAGGTGAGGTCCAGCGATCCTCTGATGGAACAACAAGTGGTGCAACGCCTCGCGGTGGAAGACGCGCTGAGGCACCTGTTCAATCCCAATAATTATCTAACCTGGCGATCCCAAAAACCCGCATGGATTGACCTAAGTCCGTGATGTTGGCGACAATAATTGTCTAACCTCGCACAAAATTCTCCAAGGACAACCTTCCCCGCAAGACAAATAATTATCTAAACTCGGGACGTTTAAGGCCTCTCACGGGTCACCCGTCCCGCGCAATTCATATATTATAAGAACATTCCGTTCGTTTTTAGGATATCATCCCATGGGGAGGCCCCAATATCTCATGCGTACGCGAACTCAACACGTCACCCAAGCAATAGCCTGGGAAATCGCCGCGATCCTATGGATGGTGGTTGAGGCCATCTTGTCTCTCGGAGCGGGCTATCAAGCCCATTCGCTGGCCCTGACGGGCTTCGGGATGGATAGTCTGATTGAACTCGTGTCTGCCGGCATCCTGGTCTGGCGATTTCGCATCGAAGCCCGCGGCGCTGACGACCATGCCGTGGACCGCGCGGAAGCCAAGGCAGCGCGGTGGGCAGTCGGGCTCTTAGGACTGCTCTTGCTCTATTTAATCGGTGGGGCCTTCTGGGCACTGATCACGCGAAGTACCGTGCGACCGAGTCCGCTCGGAATCGCCGTGATGATCATTTCTGGCCTCCTCATGGTCCTGTTTGCCCGCCAAAAACAGCGGCTGGGTGTGGCGTTACAGAGTACGGCACTGCAGGCGGATGCCGCAGAAAGTTGGACGTGCGTACATGGCTTGGGCGGGATTAGGCGGCACACTGGGTGTATGGGCCTTAGGGTGGACCTGGATGGACCCTGTGGCCACTCTCGCCATTGCCTATTGGGTGGCCCCGAGAAGCCTGGGAAGCGTTCGAAGAAGTGCGGGAAACAGAGGACCCGGAACCTCAATAGAGCGGCTCTGGTCCCCATCCATCGACTATGAGGAAATCGTGCAGTGATGGTCTGCGGCGACGATCCTCCCCTTATCCTCATCATAATCTGGTGAAATGGTCATC
>JAMCTO010000309.1:0-3969 GCA_023381095.1 Bacillota bacterium | reverse complement strand
GTACGGCACTGCAGGCGGATGCCGCAGAAGTGAACCCGCAATATACGACCCGTAGGTACTATTGTTATACGCGGTCGAGAACGCATCATCGAAGGCACTATCTGTTCCGACACTCCCATAAAAACCGGGGTGATACGGCGTGTTCACGGTCAGCTGCCAGGCATAGCCCATCAGAAAGTCGGCGGTAATGTAGTCATCGTAAGACGTGCCTAAATCGGCATAGATGCCTACGTACGTGGGAATACCTAAGTTTTCAGCAAGCGACGTGGCTGTGTTCGCGACACTGACCCCATCATCAAACGTCAATGACTCGTGAGGGATACTCCCGTAGATCAAGCCGATGGCAATGCCTAAGCTATGAATGTAGCTCGCTTCGGATGCTGTGAGGTTATTGTGTACCCCAGATTCGTAGTCAAGATAGCGCAAGATGAACTTAATCTCGCTGGTTGGTGCACCGGCATTTGCAAGGCAGCTCATCGTGCTGGAATCTACTGTTGCAGCACTATCAAATCCCCAATTAGCCATAGTTCGGGTGCGGCAACGATTCCTTGAATTTCGGGCCATAAGCAATTCCCAGACGGGGCTACAGTGAATTGATTTTCTCCAGGATCTTTTTCCTGCTGGGATTCGTGTACATCAGTGTGGTATGAATGTTACTGTGTCCGGCAATTGCTGCGACTTCATGGACATTTAATCCTTTCTCCAGTGCATTCGAGCAAAAGAAATGTCGTAAATCATGGGGAGAAATCGGTGGGTGAATACCCGTTCCTTCGCTGTACTTGACGAAGAATTTAAAAGCCGTGATCCGTGAGAGTTGTTGACTCCGGTTGCTCAGAAACAGGTAGGGACTGACATGGGCCAAACCGTATTGGCCCCGCTCCTGCTTCATATAATCACGGATCAACCGAACCAATTTATCGGACAAGAAAACTGTTCGAGTTTTGTTTCCTTTGCCGCTGCGAACAACCAATTCCCTCGATTCTAAATGGACATCGTGCAATGCGAGATGCAACGCCTCACTAATTCGTAATCCTGTAAATTCACGAGCGTATAGTCCCGCTTGTTTTGGCTTTCCAACACGGACTGAATAAAACGCTGCACTTCTTGTTCCGTATGTATTGCAGGAGACGCATACTGTTGTTGGATCTTTTTCTTATCATTCTTGTGAATGACTTGGTCTGATTGAATTCCTTCGGACACAAGATATTCATTCCACGTGTGAAGACCCGCCATGCGGACATTGAAGGTCGCCGCACTGACGGTTTGCCGATTCAAATCCTCTTTGTATTCCGCCACGTTTTCGGCAAACAACTGGGAGGGGGCTTTACCGTATCGAGTGGAAAACCAAACCATGTACTTGGTTACGGATGTGATGTAAGACGTTATCGTGTTCTGGGATTTTCCCTGGACGACCAGGTGCTCGCGGAATCCCTGCAGCACGGGATCGCCGAATAAATTATGTTTCATGGGAACAACGCCGCCTTTATATCAATTATGTTTCATTACACCGTCCTATTATAGCGCACCGACTGTATGAATGAAACATAAATGCTATTATGTTTCTTTGCTTAAGATAGCGTCGGTGTCCCCTCTTGAACAATCGGCACATCAAATGCGAGCTCCGGTGGCTGACGATTGGGGTCAATCCGATATTTCCCAAACCGGTTGACGTGGGCCGTCAGGTAGGGACTCAGATCTGAAATCACCTCCTCATCATACGAATTTCCTTGTAACGTGTAGTCGTGAAGCACACGACTTAAGGCAAACACGTTGTAAAAGATGAGACAGTTAGAAACTAAGTGGTTGTATTTGATGATTTTCCGCTGTTTTTCCCGGTCGTTTTCTCCGATCATGCCGTCCCCGCCGAAAAACATCCATTTGGTAAAGCCGTTGAACGCCTCACTTTTGTTGGTGGCTTCTTGAATCGTACGCCGCAACTCTTCGTCCGCCAGATACTTCAGTAAAAATCGTGTACGAATGACATTCCCTAACGCCTGGAATGCTTGGTACAAGCGGTTTTTTCGGCTGTAGGTCCCCAGTTTGTTTAAGATGGTCGAGGGCGTAATGCGACCGGCTTTGATCGACATGGCCACTCGCAGCATATCCGGAAGGTGGGTTTCAATCAGTTCCCAATCGATCGGCGCGGAAGAAAACAGTTCATCGATATGCTGATACTTTGCGTCCTTGCTCGGTCGATAAAGGTCCAGATCATGCCAATTCCGGATCCGCGGCATGAGTTCAATCCCCAGCAAAAAGGAGAGGCCAAAAATCGGAGCACTTTGGCCTTGGGTGTCCGCGTGTAAAATATCCGGCTGAATATCAGATTTATTGTGGATGAGAATGTCCAAGATGTAGATCCCTTCCCAGACACCGCAGGGAATAAAATGACTGAATAATGCAATGTAGGTGTCCGACACGTGGTAATAACCGATTCCCCCGTATCCCCCGTACCGAATGTGATATTCCGAGAGTAAGTTCTGTTCATAGAGGTCCCACTTAGTCCCGTCGGCCGAGGCGCGTTCGCCGGTTCCCCAATATTTTGGAAGGAGAAATTTGTTGTAGGAGTTGAGAACATAGCGGATGGCCTCCTCCAAATTCTCTTCCGTGACGTGCCTTTGATTGATCCATGCGATTTGTTTTCGATCCATGGTTCCCAAAGACCGCGCCGTTTGGGTCGGTCCCAGGTTGCATCCGTAACAGAACACCGTGGTGAGATAGCGCTGGTCCGGGTCTTCGAGCTTGGCGTCATGGCCCGAGATGGGACCGAAGAACCGTGTCCAATTCAACCAGTATTCGGTATCCGCCAGCATGTCCAGGATGTTGATCGGTTCCAAATTGTCGGCAATGTATCGTTCCAAGGCCTTTAGCCCTTCCGGAGCCGACTTCGCTTTCAATTTCGTGACCACCGCTTGGCCGTTTTCGATGCGTACCTGTTTGTTTTGTGGGAACGATAAATCGGTGTCATTGGCTACTCGTGCTAGGTCGGATCGAATGCATTCCCCAAAAGACGATCTATTTGAAGGCAAACCAGCCTGGTCACAAAATGCCTCAACGCCTTGCTCGTACTCCTCCCACGAGATCAATTGTTCGCGATAATCCGCATATTTCTCGCTGCCTTCAATACACAGATCCCCGGATTTGAGCTCCCGCATGACGTGAGTAAACACACACACTTCAAAGTGTCGGCGGTTGATTTCTTCCGGCATGGATTTTCTCTTACGTTGAGGGCTAATCCACCGCCACCAAGAATCCGGTACCCACGAGAGATCGACCAGGGGGACTCTTTCTGACTCATCTTTTCCCGATCCCTTCTTGACCATTTGGACGGTCGGGACCCAATTCGCTCGGGAGTGCTGATGGGATTGTAAGAAGGTAATGGCTTGCTCCATCAAGGTATCCTGGCTCGTGGAGCGCAGTCGAATGGAGTGGAGAATTTTAAACAAGGTGGCTCGATGACTCTTGTAGTGTCGCCAAAGAAATGGGTAATAGTTGTTGCCTGCATAACCCAGGTGGGATTCACAGCCTTCTAAAAGAGTCGCTGTTCGGTCACCAATGACATTTTTCAATGCCTCTACGCGTTCTTCGGCACTGCCTTCGGTTTGATAAGCCGTGAGAAAATCCCGGAGCGTCGCCACGAGTTCATCGGTACGCTTTTGCTGCTGAGATCGATACTGTTCCAAGGACTGTTTGCCTTTGGTGTGAATACGCATCATGCGCTTGATCAGCATTTCGCCGATATTGTCCTTGACTGTGGTGGACTGGACAAAAAGGAGTGCGATCGCGAGTGCATATCGTTTGTTCGGCTCCATCTCCAACATCCGTGCGGCATCTAACGTTTTCGCTTCCGCTGCCATTTGCTTGGTCTTTCGCATGGGAACCCCTTGGAGCGCTTGCAATCCGGTCGTCTTGGTGCTGAGCCATCGATCATGGGACACCAGATCTTTCAAGTGGGTTAAGGTGGGATTCCCC
>JAMCTO010000308.1 GCA_023381095.1 Bacillota bacterium | reverse complement strand
ACACAGAATCCTACAATGCCATGGTGGAATCACGATTACGTCCCCTTGACTCCAGTCATACATCTGGCCGTCAATGTCTGTGCAACCCTCTCCTCGAAAGACATAATAAGCCACACTTGAGGTATGACGATGCGTTTTCGTGGTCTCCCTCGGTTGCAGGGATTGCATCGTCGCACCCAGGCTCGGCAAAACTGGACCGCCGGATCGCGGATTGCGATATTCTACGATGGCTCCGTCAAAGGGATTAAGAGCGACTTCACGAACCGCTTCCAACGCTTTTCGAGTAGCTTCCCATGGATAGACCATTAGCGAGCCATTCGCGGTCTTGAAGTCTTCACTGACCTTTGGATAAATACCGGCTGTGCCGAACACCTTGGCGGATTGTTGCGACGGCACACTTTCCTCTTGCATAGATGCGGAATACGGCTCCACGAACATTCCCCCCATCCATCGTGTCAGAGGAATATCTAACCCATCCATCCAAACCATCGGGCCCTCTCCTTCGTGGCGATGGTCGTGCCAAGCCCAGCGCGGTGTCACCAGAAAGTCGCCGGATCCCATCGCCATCCGTTCGCCATTCACGGTGGTCGAGGCTCCTTGACCAGTGATGATAAAACGAATCGCTAACGGTGTATGCCGATGGGCCGGGGCTTCTTCACCGGGCAAAATCATCTGCATGGCGACGTTTAAGGTATGTGTAGTCCCGAGCGTTTGGGTTAGGTCCGGGTGCGCATAGACTAGGACACGACGCGCTCCCCCCTGACCTGGCACCATATGGTCGGCCGCCGCCATCAACCGCGGATAGACGTCACTCCAATGCCATTGATAGGGACGGTACACTCTCAAGGGTTCGTTGGATAAAAACCAGTCACCAATCGTCCAAAGCGGTTCCAAATGGTGCTCCCGTACGTCCTGGTAGTAATCCTCCTGGCTCACTGGCTAAGACCTCCCTATGGTTTGCTCCTTTAATGTTGCGAGAGACTGACGCAAGATCTTTCCACTCGGATTGCGCGGAATCTCGTGACAAAAGAGGTATTGTCGTGGACGCATATAGGGATCCAACGTCGAGCAGTTCTTGACCCATTGGTCAATGTCATAGGCAGTCAATGTGTCTGAACGGCTTACGACGTAAGCCTTAACCACCTGTCCCCACCGTTCGTCCGGTACGCCTGCGACCGCTACATCCAAAATATCCGGATGCCCTAAGAGAGCATTTTCTACCGTCACCGGTTGGATATTCTCCGCTCCGCTAATAATCATGTCATCAACGCGACCCGTCACATGAAACTCATTCTCTCCTTCGAATCGGCAGCTATCCCCAGTAAAATACCATCCCTCACGAACACGTTCTCGGGTTTTTTCAGGTAAATTCCAGTAACCTTGAAATGATTCCGGCGAGCGGGTATCGATAATAAGCTCGCCCTCTTGGCCGACCGCCACTAGGTCATCTGGCCCCCCGCCGATCGCCACCACGCGCACGCGATGGTAAACGCCAGTGTGCGATTGTTCCAAGGTTCGCGGAGCTTCCCGATGAAATAAGGCATTGTAGGTTTCTGTGTTCCCATATACATACGTAATCCGGGGGCACAATACTTTCGCACATTGTTTAATGACATGGGGGCTCATCGGAGCTCCCCCATAGAGCACGTGGGATAATGAGGACATATCATAAGATGCAACTGACGGTTCTGTAGCAAGTGCATATAAGTGGGTAGGAGTACCGAAGAGATGCGTAATACCCACTGTCTGAATCAAGTCTAATGTACTTTTGGGTAAAAATTGGGGGACCGCGTAATAGGTATTATTAAGCAATAACGCATACAATAAGCAACCTTGTAACCCAATGGTGTGATAAAGCGGCATGAGTCCAATGACATGCTCTTGACCGTCATGCGGGCAGCCCCAATTTAAAGAAGGTCCCATAGTGCGCGCCACCACGTTCTGATGCGTCAAGGGAATCCCTTTCGGATTACCAGTAGTGCCAGAGGTAAAGAGTACCATCGACAAATCCCCATCTTTCACCTCGGTCAATGAGGACGAAGAGGATGCCGCCGACGCAACCCGATCCCATAAGCGATTATCACCTGGCCATAGTCGTCCCGCCGCTTCGACCTCACGCCATAAAGGGTCAGCTCCGAGGAGCCCTTGGATAAGGTCAGATTCCATAACCGCACAGCTAGTCCCTACATAGTCCCAAAAATATCTCACCGAATGAGGATGGACACGAAAGTTAATCGGCACGTACACTATCCCACTCAATTGGGTTGCAAGAAATAAGGCGACGTGCTCCTTGGTGTTCCGCAGTCCTACCAAGATGCGATCTCCGGGTCTTAGCCCCCCTGCATGCAGTGCTTGAGCCGTGGCCAAGGTCCGTTGGTACAATTCATGATATGACCACTGAACCGAACCTTCTACAACGGCCGGACGATTGGGCGTACGGTCGCATGCAGCAGCAAACGCCCATTGGACACTCATAACTTTTCATCCCTTTCTTTACCTTCTGGCTTTGTTTCCCTTTTTTTATATCCAAAT
>JAMCTO010000307.1:14631-20912 GCA_023381095.1 Bacillota bacterium | reverse complement strand
TGAGAGGATACCTCTATGATTACGTCCTGGGCTCCACGGTCAAGAGCTTCCCGTAAAAAACGATGAAGTTGGGGTGCATCCGGTGTTGTCATGGACGGTCGAAAGGGTTTGGCAATTCCCTCTACACTATTAGTGGTCCAAAATGCCACGCGATGCCCCGCCTGTGCCAGAATAGCCGCAAGCATATAGACGGTGGTTGTCTTGCCATTGGTACCGGTCACAGCATGGAGCCGCAACTTTTTTGCGGGAAATCCGTAGGCACGCTGGGCCAGCGTGGGCAGCGGCGCCCGAGGATCTGGAACGTGAATCCATGGTATGTTCTGGATGGTTCGGTGCGCGGTCGGGTCCGATGGGACAGCAGAGACGATGGCTACGGCGCCTCGGGCGATGGCGTCAGCAATAAAAAGACGACCATCGGTATTGTGCCCTTGGAGCGCTACGAATACGTTGTTGGGCTCCACTTGCCGGGAGTCACAGGCAATGCCGTCGATGACTATCTGGCGATGGGTCGGTAATAGTCCTTGGCACGGAATGCCGTCGAACAAGTCAGCCAATGAACAAGGCATGTTTCCACCTCGCGGAAAAGTTCTTTGACGTATGTTATGGGCTGACAACGTCAAGAGTGCCTATCCAGTGGTACAGGGTAGGTATCATGCTGAGAGAAGATCAGGAGTGGCCAGTAGGGGCATAGCGAAGCTTTTTGAGTTCCCTCCATAAGCCGAATTGTCCCCTTTGGTGGCGCAGTCGTAGCGCCCATTCCTCGCAATGACCCCACCAATTAAATGAAATAGGTGGCGTGGAGCGTTCAAGACTTGGGGTGTGGGCCTGGATTGCGGGCGCATGGTGTTGGAGATTCTCATCCATTGAGTCGCGCACCCAACGGTATATGGCTTCAGCACCGATATGGGTATAGGATCGCGAGAACTCCTGGCAATGGCATTCTAACAAAAAATATTTAGGTATTACTAGGCGATTTCGGGAATTGACAATACAACAACGACTATCGTAGACTTGTCTTGTCTAGACAGGAGTGATCATGTTGAAAGTCGGAGGCTCTGGACTGCATAATAATGGAATCCTTCTCCACCAGCAGGTGACGCATTGGATTTTGCGAAAAATCGAAGATGGCACCTGGCCTCCGCATTCGCAAATTGGCTCCGAGCCTGACCTAGCAAAGGAATTAGGGGTATCTCGCGGGACTTTGCAAAAAGCCATCAACACCTTAGTCGAAGAACGGCGACTATATCGCATTCGCGGCAAAGGGACCTATGTCTCGGCCAAGATTTTGGAAGAACCCTTAGCCCAAAATCTATTGTCGTTGTCAGAAGCTCTAGAACTTCAGGGACTTCAGATAGCGACGGAAGTCATTGCCCAGAAGGTTGCTGTCGAGTCACCGCCATGGGTTCAAAAGAGTTTGTCGCTAGAATCTGATGAACCCTCATTGTATCTGCAACGCATCAAAAAAGTTCCAGATGGGCCATTGGCTCTGCTTGACAATTACGTGAGAAGCGAGATGCTGCCAGGAATTCAGAATCTGGATTTTTCCAAGCGGCGGCTATTTGACATCATTGAACGGGATTACGGGTTTCTCATTCTGTGGGGCAGTCGCGTTTTTGATGTTGCCATGGCGACGCCCGAGTTGGTTAAGAAACTCGCGGTGGCGAAAAGTGCGCCATTACTGTACTTAGAACAGGTTTCCTACGTCACGGGCAATGTTCCGGTAGAATGCTCGAGAGTATGGATTCGCCCTGATCGGATGCGGCTGAAATCCATTATTACCCGAGACCACACCAGATAACCGGTAGCGCCTTGGTGCGGCGCGTGGAGGATCCTAAGTTAGTGGTTGAGGCCGCAATTTGCTCATGGTATCCGCCCGAGCACAGGGTGCCGAGGGTGACAAACAAATCTTGATTAAGGGGCGATTGCATGACCCGTTCGAAAATTGCGCAAAAAATTCAACAGACTTTGGTGCGCCCGGATGCGACGCGCGATGAAATCCTTCAGTTATGTGATGACTGCGTCGCGTATCAATTCAATGGTGCGATGATCGCTCCGATTTGGCTTCCCTTGGTGGTCGATCGATTGAAGGACAGCGGCATCACCATATGCACTGCGCTGGGCTATCCCATGGGAGGCATGACTTCCTTGGCCAAGGCCTTTGAGGTACGTGACGTCATTGCACGAGGAGCCCAACAAATTGATTTTATGCCCGCCATTGGATTCCTGAAATCCGGGCAGTATCAAGCATTTAAGCAGGACATCCGTGCCGTGGTGGATGCGGCCGAGGGTATTCCCATCAAAGTAATGTTGGAATTCGGCATGTTGACTGCGAAAGAAAAAACCCAGGCAGCCGAATTGGCTATTGAGGCCGGGGTGACTTATCTGAAAAATTCCAGTGGTTGGGGTCAGGGAGGCCAAGCAACAGTAGACGATATTCGTTTGCTCTCGCGGATTGCCCAGGGACGTGCCTTGGTGAAAGCTTCAGGTGGAATTCGTACCTGGGAGCAGGCCCAGGCATTTGTGGAAGCAGGAGCAGCGCTGCTGGGCACAAGTGCAGGTGTCCGGATTGTGACGGACTCTGCAGGCAAGAGCGAAGACCAGTATTAAGCGGATGGAGTGAAACCTGTTGAGCACGGTGACAGTACTAGGCAGCTATAATCTTGGGGTCACTTATTCGATCGACGCATTACCCGTGTGGGGGCAAACGCTGTTAAGCACCCACGGTTTTTTTAGCCATGGCGGAAAAGGATCGAACCAAGCGGTGACTGCTGCGAGATTTGGGGCCTCGGTCCGGTTTGTCGGTGCGGTAGGACAAGACGCTGCCGGTATTAGCGCCCGGGAGATGTTGCTGAATGAGGGCATTGATGTATCCCAACTCCTCATGATGCCAGATTACCCCACTGGCATCGGTACTATCTTCCTTGATGATCACGGCCACAATGCGATTGTGGTCAACCCCGGGGCAAATGCCCAACTGCGGATCGACACGATAGACTGGCCGTCAGACGCTGTTTTGCTGGCGCAGTTGGAAGTACCTGTAGACGTAGTGAGAACAGTATTTGCCCAGCATTCCGGAATACGCATCTTAAACCCGGCACCAGCCGATGCCAGTTACGCGAAGGAATCATGGGATTGGGTTGACATTCTCACACCCAATGAAACCGAGGCCCGGATACTGTGCGGATTGTCTCCCGATGACCCCGTAGCTTCCCCTGAGTTGCTCCAGTTGTTGGCTAAGCAAACTCACGGCAAAACTATCGTGCTTACCTTAGGCTCTGAGGGCGTTTTAATTTGGCACCACGGGCCGGATATTTACATTCCTGCGGTATCGGTGGAGACGGTAGACACCACCGGGGCCGGCGACGTATTTAACGGGATCTTGGCGGCAAAACTCGCGCAAGGGGAATCATTGCCACAAGCTGCCTGCAAAGCGTGCCTGGGCGCATCCTTAAGTGTGCGCTGGCCAGGGGTAATTCCGGCAATTCCGTCGGTAGATGAGGTGGATCGTACATTTGAGGAGAGAAAGCAAAATTGAAGCGATGTGGGGAGGGTTTGCCTCTGCCATTGCTCATAGGGAGTGATAATGCGTGAATTTGGTAGTGGATACCGACACCGCTGGTGATGATGCGATTTCTCTTTTAGTCGCCTTGCGTACGGCATGGGTCGATGTGCACGGTATTACGATTAATGTGGGAAACGTAAGGTTTGACCAACAAGTGGAAAACGCTCTAAAGACCGTCGAAGTAGCCGAGAGAGCAGAACAAGTTGCCGTTTATCCTGGGGCTTCGATTCCGTTGTTGCGGCAATGGGCTAGTGCTGAATACGTCCATGGTTCCGATGGCATGGGCGAAGCTTATTTTCCCCCCGTACGCCAACGCCCGGAGGCTACAAATGCGGTCCAATTCCTCCTGGAAGCTTCGCATCGATGGCAAGGGTCTTTGGTTATTGTGGCCCAAGCTCCTCTTACCAATTTAGCCCTGGCGGTGCGCCAGGATCCAACATTTCCGTCTCGCGTCGCCCAGTTGTGGGTGATGGGGGGGAGCAGCAACGGTATCGGCAATATCGAGCCGTTGTCGGAATACAATTTTTATGTGGATCCCGAAGCAGCCGCAATTGTATTTTCTGCAGGGTTTAACCTCTACATGGTTGGTTGGGACGTGGCGCTTGAGGCAAGCATAATCGGTCCTGCAGACCTTGAGCGGATTCGCCATATGGATACACCCTGGAGCCGTTTCTTTTTGCAAACGCAAAAAACGACATTAGAGTTTAACCAACGGGATGGGGGAATTGATGGGACCAGTCACCCGGACTCCCTGACGATGGCGATGGCCTTGGATAATAGCATATGGCAAGAAGGTGCAGACTATTATGTGGCCATCGAGACACGGGGTGAATTTACCCGGGGCACCTCGGTCGTCGATCGGCTCAACGTGTGGAAGAAACCTGCCAATGCCCACGTTTGCTTAAAGGCCGATGCCAATCGTTTTAAACAAATATTGCTGACTCTACTCGAAACGGGCAAGACGGAATTCCAGCCAACATAAACGGCGGTGTTAGCTTCTCCCGTCTGTCCTTGACAAGAAGGGCAGCTTTTCGGAATATCTACTAACAGCTTGATAAAAAGTAGCTGGAATTGATTTTTTCAATCGAAGGAGGTCGACTATGGCAGGATCACCAAAACGGGTACCCGAGCCGTCAACGGCGGGTATTCTCGGGGAAGTGGAGACGGTCGGAATTTTACCGGTTCCTGACAATCAGCGCACCATGTCCCCCGGAAAAATGACCATCGTGTGGCTAATGGCATCGGCTTCGGCGACCACACCACTCATCGGGGCACTGTTGTTTCATTTTGGTGTCACCGACATGATTTTAGCGATTGTGTTGAGCTGGCTTATTGGACTGGTGCCCGCGGGACTTTTTTCTGAAATGGGGCGAGAAGTTCCGCTAACGGCACTCATTGTTGCCCGCAAAAGCTACGGAACTGTGGGAGCGTTTTTATTTTCGGTACTCTTTACCTTTGTTAATATGGGGTGGTTTGGTCTGAACACAGCGGTGGCCGGAGAAACATTGAGCGCCATCACACACATGTCCGGAAACCTTTGGTTTTGGATTATCGGCGTGATTCAAGTGATCTTGGTACTATTTGGCATGAAGTGGTTGGAATATTTTTATCGCTATACTTCTATCGTTCTGCTAGTGTGTTACGGAGTTCTAGCTTATTATTTGTTCGCACACTATCATGTGAGTATGCCGGGACCCACCGTGCCTATGGCATGGGGTGCCGCCATTACCACGGTGGTCACGTTTTCCGTTCTGGCTTGGACTTATAAAGTGTCCACCGTGTCCCGGTTTGCTACCCCGGCATCCAATCCTCGCGGCAAAACCGCATTCTTTTTGGCCCCCTCGGTAGGCATTATGGTATCGGTACTGGTAATGGGTCTCATGGGTATGTATTCGCAACAAGGAACCGGCAATTGGAATTTAGCATTGTTAGGTGCTCATGCTCCAGTTTGGGGCGTCATCGCCGCGGTCGGGGTAGCTCTGGCCATTATGCATACCAATGCGATGAACCTCTATCCGTCAACGGTGGACCTGCTGGTAGCCATTAACACATTTCGCCGCCAGACGGTAGCCATTAACACATTTCGCCGCCAGACGAAGTGGGAGCAGCCTATTGCCACAATTATCTTAGGAGTCCTGGGCACCGTTTTGGCCATTTTAGGCATTCTTAATCACGTGATGGGCTTTTTGGATGTCATCGGTGACGTCATTATTCCCTTTACCTTCATTATGCTAGTCGACTGGGTGTGGGTACAACGGAAAAAGACGGCCGCTGCGGCCTTTTTTGAACATCCCCGCACTCCTCGTGACTGGTGGCGATGGTCAGCTGTCATTGCGTTCGGTGTCGGGTTAGTTATCAGCATCTGGGGCGCTGATTGGCTCCCGGGTCTCTTCACCACGGTATTGCCCTTGCCAGTGGTGGGTGGCTTGGTTTCAGGTTTGATTTACGCAGGTTGGGAGATCCCGCGGGTTACAGCTAAAGCATAAATAGCACTGAAAAAACCGGGGGTTTTGGAACCCCCGGTTTATCTGCTCACCTTGAGGACAGACGATCCAGGGATGCGGTTGCGGGTTTGAGACCGCCGAGAACGCTATGACTCGGGTAAGATATGCCGACCTTGAACGTCTCTATGGAGGATCCCGAGTGCGGCACGAAAAGACTAGTCAGCCCTTGGTGTAGCGAGTGATGGGAGTTACTTAAAATCGAGGGGTCGCGCTGT
>JAMCTO010000307.1:3879-14621 GCA_023381095.1 Bacillota bacterium | reverse complement strand
GGCACCGAACGCAATGACAGCTGACCATCGCCATCAGTCACGAGGAGTGCGGGGAGTTACTTAAAATCGAGGGGTCGCCGCTGTCCGAATCCTCTTCATTGAATCCCCCTCGGACAGCCCTACATCCTGTGCGTCGCGTTTGCCGGCGAACCAGAAACGGCCTCGTCAAACAAGAGGGTAAAGGTTTCGATGCAGCCCAATAATCTGTCTTGAGAATTGGACCCACCTTAGACTGTATGGGCTCCATTTGACGCTCACCGGATTTTATTCTCGCCGTGCGTCCAGCGATCTCGTAGCAGATATGCAGCCGCTTTGGGTTGCCGTTGCCGTGTGAAGATGCCCTTGCGGTTGCCTAGCACACGGGTCGGACTTTGTTTTGTGGCAAAATCCGCAAAGTTCCACACATGTTCTCCAATGATAAACTCAAGTCTGTCAAAAACGTGATGATACCGAGATAGAAATTCGCACTGAAATTCTTCTGTAAATAGAACAGGTGGATTCTGGTGGAATCCGGATACCGTATCGGCACCGTACTCGGTGATTAGAATGGGCCTGCCGAATCGCTCATGCCAGCGCCGTAAATCCTTTTCCAGCTGCATCTCAATGACTTCAATATCACCCGAATCGGTATACCAGCCGAGGTAGCGGTTGACGCATATAACATCGAACAGATCGGCAACGTTTGACTCGTCGGGTAATGTGTATTCAACAATAGCCATAGGGCGAGTAGCGTCTAGTTGACGCATGACCGTCGCAATCTGGGTAAAATAGGGGCGGGCGCCTGACTCATAGGTGGCGGCCTCATTGGCTACGCTCCACATGACGACACAGGGATGATTCTTGTCCCGTTGAACCAACTCCTGCAGTTGATGGATATGCGTTTCGAGTAAGGGCTCACTAATACGATCCGGAACGAACACAATCTGGTTCCGATCCCACATATTTAATCCTACAGCCGGGACCTCGTCGATGACGACTATACCTAAGTGATCTGCTAGGTCCATGATCTCCTCCGCATACGGATAGTGCGATGTGCGAAAAGAATTTGCGCCAATCCACCGGAGTAAATTGAAGTCCTTGATGGTTAGTACCGGGTCCAGTCCCTTGCCGCGAATGTCAGCATCCTCATGCTTTCCGAATCCTCGGAAATAGAACGACTTATTATTAATAGAAAAGCCTTGCTCACTGACACGCACCGTGCGAATTCCAATCGGTAAAGGGTACTCGTCGTCAATTCTGTCTCTTGGACCGACCAATTGAGCGACGAGCGAATAGAGGTAGGGAGCACCACGCTCCCAAAAGTGGGCATCCGGTACGGCTATTGTGCCGGATGCCCCCTGGCCCAAACCAACTTCCATACCGTTGCCATCTAAAAGGTGCACTTGAAGGGTAACGGGCGGCTGTTCTGTACTGTAGCGTCGGCCTATTTCTTGGTTCATTGCTACATGGATGTCGTAGTGGACGAGCCCCGTCGTACCGTCAATGTCGGTATGTACCGTAATGTCGTCAATATATCTCCTGGGTGTCATATATAAGAACACGGGCCGATGAATGCCCGCATAATTAAAAAAGTCATGGAAGTACTTTTGACGTCGGCGACTCAACGGTTGACCAAAATCGTCCACATTATCAACAATGCCTGGTGGTAATGTCGTCCAATCAAGTACGTTATTCACTTTGATGGTCAGTCTATTTTCGCCTCCAAACATGATATGAGACGAAATATTCCCCTCAAAGGGTAAAAAGCCGCCACGGTGTTGTGCGACATGATGTCCGTTCACCCACATAGATGCATGATGGGAAGCACTGCCCACGCGTACTACGACCCGCTTATTCCTCCACGATGGCGGTATCCAGAATTTTCGTTCGTACCAGACGTCACCCACATGATCGCGGAGACGTTCATCCTGCGTGATGTCGTTATAGCTGGCGGGAACCGGCATCAGGATGGCATCCGTCAATTCCTCAGCATACCACTGTGCGTGCTCTCCTTCTTCTTGCCAGTCTGCCTTGAAACGCCAAATGCCATTTAAATCCTTCCGTTCACGTGTTGAAGATTCCCGTGGAAACAGCATAGCGCCATGCTCCTTATTTGTTCGTTTCCGTGCTAAATGCCTTAGTACAGTTTACAACCTAAACATAAAATAATCCCCACCTACCTTAGCTATTTGGGGGAATCCTCTGGTTCTCATAGTGTTTCTCGGGACCTCGGCGGCCGTCGACAGGGGATGAAAAACCTCGCGAAGCCTCCCAAGGGATTGCAGGGCCTGAGCCCGAATCGCCCCCTTGGAGTCAAGTTACAACGTTCGATTGCGCCGCCAGTGCGTTTAGATCAGTCCTTGACGGTACGCGATTACCGCCGCTTCTACACGATTTTTGGCCTGCAATTGGGCAATAATGGCATTTAGATGAGCTTTTACGGTGTTTTCCGAAAAGTTTAAGCTATCGCCTATTTCCTTATTGGTAAATCCACCGGCGACCAACGACAAGATCTTAATATCCACGGTAGAAAAGTTGTGGGGTGGCCGTGCGGGCAAATCCTTAATCCATCGCACGACCGTACCAGCAATCCGGGGATCCAGTCCGGTGCCGCCGTGCACAATGGTGCGAATTTGATGAATTAGCTCATCACTCGTGACGTCTTTGATGATATATCCGCGAGCTCCACTGGATAACGCAGAGTGAAGCAGTTGGTCATCAGTAAATCCTGTAAGGATAATACAAAGAGTGGGCAATCCCAACTCACTGACAATCTGACAGATGGCAGGACCTTGTAATCCCGGCATCCGTACGTCCAGCAACGCTACATCCGGTTTCAAAGATTCAATTAGGCGCAGTCCTTCAGTACCGTTGGCTGCTTCTCCCAGTATTGCGAAGTCAGAAACGGCTGATAAGACTTCCCGAATTCCCCGGCGGGTTAATTCATGATCGTCGATGATGACAAAGCTTGTCATTCCGTTTCCTGGTAGGGAAGATTTACCCTAACCGTCGTCCCTCCTCCGTCGTTGGTGAAAATTTCAAAGCGGCCACCGATTTGCAACACCAGGGATCGCATGGCAAAAACACCATATCTTGAAGAGGGTATTGTGGCGGATGTCTCGATATCGATTGGGAGTCCCACTCCAGCGTCTTGGATGGATACGGTGGCGTGTGTGGGGTGGGCCACGACGCTGACCAAGGCCATGGGACTGTGACTGTGTTTGCGTACATTGTTGAGGGACTCACCAATAACCTTACTTAAGACTTGGGCTTGCCGCTCGGGAATTTGATTGATCATGCCTCGGACAGCCAATTCTGCATTAATTCCTGTGACCCGGCTAAACCCTTCAATCATTTGGCGTAATTGGCGTTCTAAATTGTTTGCTGCTGCCAAAGGTTCGGAGAGAGAAAATATGGCGGATTTGATATCATGCAGTCCTTTGTCCGCCAGGCTTTGCATGAAAGCAAGCCGTTCCATCAACTCGGGGTAATCAGTGGCCAAGGCCTTTTGAGATCTGTCGATTTCCATCTTGAGGAGAAACAGAACTTGGGCCACCGAGGAATGAAGACCTTGGCTGATACGTTGCCGTTCTTGCAAGATTTTTAAATAGGCCAAGTTGTCGCGGGCCTGGGCGCTATCAATGGCTATGGTAGCCTGGGTTGCAAAAGCAGATAGCAGGAGTTGATCTTGCACCGTAAATGGCGAACTGCCGGGAGCCTGTGCCAAAAACAAACTGCCCAGCAATTTATTTGGAGATTTTAAGGGCACCCCTAAAAAAGGACCCAGCCGAGGGTGATCTTTCGGTTGTTTACGCGTCGCCGGGGTAGCCTGCACATGATCCACCCTGACTGGCTGCGCAGTGCGATATGGCACCATAAAGAGACCATGACCGCTTGGCAATTGATCCGAGCTTGAGACTCCGGATACTTTGAAATATTGAAGTAGGTGAGAGCCCGTAGGATTAACCACCACTATGCCACCCATCCGTGCCCCAACTAATTCGCGTGCGCAGTCAACAATAGTCTGCAATAGACTATCCAGGTCTATCTGCATCGCTATTTTGGCATTAAGCATAATCAACGTTTCGAGTTCCCTCACGCGGTTCTTAATGCCTTCTAAATCATTGGTCAGGGCGCCATCGGGCATGTCCATAGGAGAAGCCTTTCTATCTAAGCATCCTGTCAACGGGTTACTTTTTTATCGTACCATCTTTTATATTACTAGAAAAGAGAATTTTTATCGTTTAGAAAATATACCGAGATGTGTGGTAATTCATACCTAACTAGGTATCGTCTGCGTCGCGCCAACTTCGGATAATAGACGCGAATACATCAGGAGTTTTCCTGCGAACAGGAATAGTTGGAAGGGGGGCAAATCATGTTTCCTAGCGCGTTCGAGTACTATGCGCCAAAAACATTGGATGAAGTATACGGATTATTAGCACAGTATGGCGACGAGGCGAAAATTTTGGCAGGTGGCCAGAGCCTGTTGCCTATGATGAAACTGAGGTTGGCGGCACCTTCGGTATTAATCGACATCGGAAGTTTGGGGCAATTGTCGTCTGCAACGGAGACTGCCGAAGGATTATCTATGGGTGCGCTTATGCGTCATAAGACAATAGAAACCAGCCATTGGCCACACTACCCTCTGCTTAGAGAAACGGCGCCATGGATTGCTGATCCCCTGGTAAGAAACCGTGGCACCATAGGGGGGTCGCTAGCCCATGCAGATCCAGCGGCAGATTGGGGGGCTGCGCTATTGGCCCTAGGCGCATCTGTACAGATAGAGAGTCGTGACCGCATTCGCCACATGGCGCTTGAAGAATTTTTTGTCGACCTGTATACCACGGCTTTAGAACCGCAAGAAGTATTGACCCGGATTGTTATACCAGTTCCTGCCACTGCGGCAACGTTTGCGCGATACCTAAAATTGGAACGCAAGGTTGGAGATTTTGCCGTCGTAGGTGTGGCCATTACAGTCAGTTTGGCTATTGATGGCACCGTTGCCCAGGCGGGCATTGGGATGGCGGCGATGAGTGGCGTCCCATTCGCAGCACATCAGACGGAATCCCTATTAGTCGGTCGGCAACTGACTCCCGCACTGATCAAAGAGGTATCGGAAAGTGCTTCCCAGGAAGGCGACCCCGAAAGTGACCGAAGAGGGAGTGCCGAATACAAGCGCTCGATGGCGCGGGTATTTGTCGAGAGAGGGTTGAGCCAAATTTTGCAACAATGGGAGTCTACGCAATCAGCTTAAATTGGGTCCGTCGGAAAGGATGGAAAAGTCTATGGAGTCACGAAAGGAAGACGCACGTCGGATGGTCAGTGTCACCATTAACGGCGAGATGCGACAGGGACTAGCAGAACCCCGTACATTGTTGGCATATTTTATCAGAGAAACGTTGGGATTGACAGGAACCCACGTGGGATGTGATACCACGAGTTGCGGAGCCTGCACTGTGCTGTTTGATGGGGAACCGGTCAAATCCTGTACCGTACTCGCTGTGCAGGCGGATCAGCATCAGATTGACACGGTGGAAGGGCTCGAAACGGATAACGTGTTGCATCCATTGCAGCAGGCATTTTGGGACAACCACGGACTGCAGTGTGGATTTTGTACCCCAGGCATGCTTATGACGTCAGTGGCATTGCTGCAAAAAAATCCGCATCCGACAGAATCAGAGATTCGTCATGGCATTTCAGGAAATCTATGTCGTTGTACCGGATATGTCAACATCGTTAAAGCCATCACGGATGCTAGTCACAAAATGCAAAAAGAACCGGCGGAGGTGTAAGTTATGGCTATAGAGGCGACGGAAACCAGACCTTTGGGCAAAGCCATCAAACGCAAAGAAGATCCCCGTTTGGTGAGAGGACAAGGCCGCTATCTAGATGACATTGTGTTGCCTGGAATGCTCTACATGGCGTTGGCGCGGAGTCCTTATGCCCACGCTCGGATCAAGGAAATAAGGTTGGACCAGGCGTATCAAGTGCCCGGGGTCAAGGCCATTTTAACCGGGGCAGATTTGGAGAAAATGAACTTGTCGTGGATGCCGACGTTGGCAGGTGACCGCCAAATGGTGCTGGCCACCGGCAAGGTATTGTTTCAGTATCAAGAGGTGGCGGCGGTAGTAGCCGAGTCCAGGGCCGCGGCTGAAGATGCGGTGCAACTTATCGAGATAGACTATGAACCACTGGCGCCTGTGGTTGATCCCTACGCGGCGCTTAAGGCGGACGCGCCGTTGCTCCGCGAAGATCGTGACCAAAAAGACAATCATATTTTTCACTGGGAAGTAGGGGATCGCAAGGCCACAGATGATGCATTAGCATCATCACCGGTAGTGGTTAAGGAATTTATTCGTATGCCCCGGGTGCACCCGGCCCCAGTGGAACCATGTGGCTGTATCGCCGACTATCAAAAAGCGACAGGTAAGCTGACCTGGTATGTCACTTCGCAAGCCCCTCACGCCCATCGCACTGTGCTGGCCCTGGTCTCAGGATTACCAGAACATATGATACACGTGATTTCTCCTGATATTGGTGGCGGATTTGGTAACAAGGTACCCGTTTATCCGGGATATGTGTGTTCTGTGGTAATGTCTTTGCAACTAGGCCGTCCAGTCAAATGGGTGGAGACTAGGACGGAGAACATTGCGACCACAAATTTTGCGCGCGATTATCACATGACCGCAGAAATTGGAGCAACCCAAGAGGGTATAGTGACCGCCTTAAAAGTTGCGACGATAGCGGACCATGGCGCGTTTGACGCCGCCGCCGACCCCTCCAAATTTCCCGCTGGGTTGTTCAGCATAGTCACCGGTTCCTATGATTTTCCGGTCGCATTTGCTGAAGTGGACGGTGTCTATACTAACAAGGCGCCGGGCGGAGTGGCATATCGGTGTTCATTTCGAGTGACAGAAGCATCGTATTTGATTGAGCGGGTGATGAATACTCTGGCGTTAAAGCTCAATCTGGATCCCGCCGAAATCCGACGCCGCAACTTTATCCGTTCGGAACAGTTTCCTTACCAGTCTCCCTTGGGATGGACTTACGATAGCGGCAATTACGATGCGACGTTAAACGAGGCCTTGAAATTAGTAGATTACGAACAATTGAGAAAACAACAAGCCGAACGACGTGCTGGTGGCGAATTAGTCGGCATTGGCATTTCGACGTTTACTGAAATTGTAGGCGCTGGACCCAGCAACACCTTTGATATTTTAGGTATTAAAATGTTTGACAGCTGCGAAATTCGCATTCATCCCACCGGGAAAGCGATTGCCCGATTGGGGACCCGGCATCAGGGCCAAGGGCATGAAACCACGTTTGCCCAGGTGATTGCTGACGAGCTCGGAATGACAGCTGCCGATGTGTTGATTGAAGAGGGAGATACGGACACCGCTCCTTATGGCTTAGGCACTTATGCAAGTCGTAGTACTCCTACTGCTGGCGGAGCTGCCGCTCTCGCCGCACGACGTATTCGACAAAAAGCCATTCAAATCGCGGCTCACTTATTAGAGGTGTCTCCTGACGATGTGGAGTGGAATGGTGAAAAATTCGCTGCCAAAGGCTTGGAATCGCGTGCGGTGGGGATGAGTGAAGTGGCGCTCGCTGCTTATACCAATTTGCCCGAGGGAATGGAACCCGGCTTAGAGGCAACGTACTATTATGATCCCCCTAATCTGACGTTTCCTAATGGGGCTTATGTCGCTATGGTGGCCATCGACCGGGGTACCGGAGAAGTCAAAGTAGAGCGGTTTGTCGCGGTGGATGATTGTGGTACCGTGATCAATCCTATGGTAGTCGACGGGCAGGTCCACGGAGGTCTTACCGAGGGGTTCGGGATTGCCTTCATGCAGGAAATTGCGTATGACGAAGATGGTAACAACCTCGCGCCGAACTTCATGGAATATTTGGTTCCCACCGCCGTTGAGGCCCCCCATTGGGAAACTGGGCGTACCGTGACTCCGTCTCCTCACCATCCGATTGGTGCAAAAGGAGTAGGAGAGTCTCCCAATGTCGGATCCCCTGCGGCCTTTGTAAACGCCGTTGTGGATGCGCTGTCGCCTTATGGCGTGACCAACGTGGAGATTCCTCTGTTTCCTTGGAAAGTCTGGAATGTTCTCAAGGAACTTGGACTTACTCAGTAACAGGAGGCATCGGATGGACAGTATATTAGCAGAGGCGGCGCGGCTCGAATCTCAAAGTATCCCTTATGTTATGGCGACAGTAGTTCGTACAGTGCGTCCCACATCCGCTACTGTGGGTGCGCGTGCTGTCGTTAAGGAGAACCATGAGGTATCTGGGTACGTCGGAGGAGAGTGTACCCGCAATATCATGTTAGAGGTTGCTGATTTGGCTTTTGCCGATGGGCGCCCACGACTTTTAATTTTATCACCGGACCCAGAAGATCCCATTGCCATGGACGGGCAAGTCATCGTAAAAGCGATGACTTGCCATTCCGGGGGCACCGTGGAATTGTTTATCGAACCGCATTTGGGGGACCCACGCTTGATTGTGGTAGGAAACTCTCCGATAGCAAGGGCGGTGATGGCCGCAGCGCAAACCTTGCCCTTTTCCCAAACACAAGTTGTTCTGAATGAGGAACAACCAGATTTGGAATTGCTGATCAACGATTTGCGTCAGGCGGCATTGCCCGGTTCTTACGTTGTGGTGGCCACCATGGGCCAATATGATGAGTCGGCAATCGACGTCTTAAAAGAAATTCCGCTAAGTTACTTGGGTATCGTTGCAAGTCCGCGCCGTGGACAAATTCTTAAAGAACGCTGGGCTGAATCGGAAAACAATGTAACACTCGAGGCCCCGGCCGGGTTGAACTTAGGAGGTCAACATCCTGGAGAAATAGCGATTAGTATTCTTGCCCAAATGATCGGCTTAAGGCGGGAACGTCACGAAAGTAAAGAGCCCGCGGCTTCGCCTCGGCAACGTCATGGATTATACGTGGAGGACCCTGTGTGTCATATGGCAGTCAATTTGGAAACAACCCTCTATAAGGGGGAGTGGAACGGCAAAGATTGGGGATTTTGTTGCCTATCGTGTCAGGAGTCGTTTTTTGCGGACCCCGAACAATTTGTTAGCAATTTGAATGAGCGAAAGGAGACGTTATGAAATCTTATCAAGGAGAACTTCAATTAGAGGCACCGTTAGAGACAGTTTGGAAATTTGTTACCGATCCGAATCGGATTGGGGCCTCCATGCCTGACCTAGTGGCATACACAGTTCAGGATCCTCATCATCTGATGGCCAAAGTTCGGGCCGGTGTCGGTCCGGTTCGGGCCGTGTTGGATATGGCGATAGAGCTTAATGGAGACGTCGCCGCCCGCACCGCCCAAATGACGGTTCAAGGATCTGGCATGGGGAATGGAGTGCAAATGCAAACAACGATGTCTTTAACTGCACCCAATGACCAGGAGCCTGACACGGCACTGCATTGGCAGGCAAGCGTGACTGTAAGTGGGGCCCTTGCTGCCCTGGGGTCACGAGTACTCGACAATCAGGTGAAGAAAATCACCGAAAAAGTATTTGAAAACATCCGCCAAGGCATTGCCGAAAGTGTCACGATATAGGAGGCTCTTTTGATGACCGAAGCCGTGGAAGAATGGTTGGATCGGCTGAAAAACTTTGGTTATATAGCCGATACTAATGTTGCGGCGGCGGTACATTTGGCCAGCCACTTAAACCGTCCCTTGTTGGTCGAAGGACCCGCTGGTGTTGGCAAAACTTTTTTGGCTAAGGCATTGGCCAAAGTCACGGGAAGAAATTTGGTTCGGCTGCAGTGTTATCAAGGGCTGGATGCTACACATGCCCTTTACGATTGGGACTATCCCAAACAGCTTTTAACAGCTCGCGCTACCAATGAGTCCGGCTCATTTCGCGTAGATTCTCTTTACACCTGGGACTATCTTATTGAGCGTCCGCTGCTTAAGACTATACGCATGTCCAGTGCCCCGGTTCTACTCATTGATGAAGTGGAACGCGCGGACGAAGATTTTGAAGCACTGCTGCTGGAATTGTTGGGGGAGTTTCAAATTACTATTCCTGAGTTGGGCACAATTCAGGCCACTGAACCCCCCTTAGTCATCTTGACATCGAACCGAACCCGTGAATTGTCTGACGCGTTAAGACGACGCTGTCTCTACTTGTGGTTGGACTATCCCGACCCAGAGCGGGAGATGTTGATTGTTGCAACCGCTGTACCTAACTTGGACCGCAATCTAGCGGCACAAATCGTGGTGGCAGTCAAGAAAATTCGCGACTGGGACTTAATCAAACCGCCTGGGGTGGCGGAATCTATTGATTGGGCACAGGCTTTAGCGCTTTTTAAAGAAGATCAAGTGACCGAAGAAATGTTGCGGTGGAGTCTGGGAGCAATCCTAAAAACTCGGGAAGACTGGAGTATTATCGAAAGTCACGGATTGAGGACATTATGGCAGATCAATTAACTATTGCGCGATGGATTGAGGCCAATCGACGTGACGTGGTGAATTTTAGCCGGTATTTGCGTGGTCAGGGATTTTCCGTAGCCGTTGCCGAGACAATTCAGGCCACTGCCATACTGGCAGAACAAGCAGAGCCCGACTCGTTGGCCACCATGGTATTGTGGCGAGTGATTTATGCCAAAACTCCTGATCAATGGCAACAGTTCGAAAGTTTATTCCATCGATATTTTGAATTAGGATCGCGTTTTCAAAAATTAGAGGCATCAATCTTCGACCCAGACAGTACAGAATCCAGAGCTCAGT
>JAMCTO010000307.1:0-3869 GCA_023381095.1 Bacillota bacterium | reverse complement strand
GCAGACCGCTTTTAGGATATAACCCGCATTGGGGTGCCCATTACCCCCTTCATCCGGATCCGGGAATCAATTACGGTCGCATGCGTCTGACCACTCGTGTCATGTTAAAACGTTGGGCGTTTTCTAAGGGATTTCATAAGCAGTCCGGTTTCGGATCCGATAGAAATTGGCGGAAGATCATGTTCAATAGCCTTCGCCGCGGGGGAGAATTGGTAGAATGGATCACCTGGGGTCCTAAACCCTCTCCGCCCCGACTTGTCATTTTGGTGGACGTCTCAGGGTCGATGCGCCAATATGCGCCCTTTTATTTAGGCCTCGCTTGGCAGTTGTTGCGATCGGATGCGCGGGTCGAGGTGTTTGCCGCATCTACTCATATCACGAGAATAACCCCAAGGTTGCGGCATAGCGGCCCTCTCGGCCCAAATGTCATTGACACTGTAGAAATTGGGGGAGGAACCCGACTAGGGTGGGCCTTTTTTCAAATGTGGCAGCAGTATCGTCAATACCTGACCCGCCGTACCATATTTCTCGTTGCGTCGGACGGATTCGATACCGGTGAATCATGGCGTATATCACAATACTTTCCTCTAATATCTCATGCGGTGCGTGTGGTCTATTGGTTTAACCCGCTATTGTTAGAGCCGAATTATACTCCGCGGTCATCGGCGTTGATCGCGTGCCTGCCTTGGTGCCAATTCCACGTCGGAGTGCGCGATGAACAATCGTGGCAAAAACTGTCGCGGGACGTTTCTTCACCGACCTTATTCAAGAAACCATAGAACTTCGGTATACCGAAACCTGGTTTGTCAACGCCGATGCTTCGAGATGTCTCGGATGTTATCATGAGCTATGGTTTTTTTGGAGAACCGGGTTCTTAGACGTCGCCTTCCGCCATGTCCAACGAGCAAAAGATAAAGAGCGATGACCAGAGCTAACGGGTCGAGCGTATCTATGCCCAAGTTTCCAGGGGTATGGTTTGAATCCAATTCCCTGCGGGATTCCATCCTGTCACGGGATTTCCCGCACCCTCGGCAACCGCCAGCGTCCAGGTGTAGATATACGTTGGCGGTTGATTCTCAGCGGTCACGATCATACGATCATAGCGTCTGAAGCTTGGCTTTCTGTGGCCGGGAACAAGCCGGCGACGGTATGCATCGAAGTTTGAGCGGCCCCCGGCACATTGACCAATAATCGGCGGGACCATTCCGCTAAGATATTGTTTCGGTGGCCCCAACACCCGGGAGCAGTGGGGGATTGGCAGGCCAAGTTCGGGGTGTGCAACACCCCACCATTCCTGCCGTCATGTTACATCCATTCCTAATCGCTCGCTAACGGGCCCTCGCTCTCAGCCCAAATGGATGCCACGGGAGTATTCGATAACGGGGACAAGACAGGATCCGGTGTGGTGTATCGCTCCCGCTTGAGCGACCCGACCCAGGGAAGCCGTCAGTCCAGGTATAGGCCGTTCACCGCGTGCCGTTCGCTCGAGATTGGTAATGACAAACAATTGCTCGGCAGGGGTTAAGGTACGCCAGTTTTTGGGCAAATAAATAATGCCCAGACCCTCTTGTTTATGGGCATAGTCGATGGGGTCCAGTGTCGTCACCAAGCACGCCGCCGATTGGATGCCGGCATCCGCACAGATTTGAGTGAAGTTCGGGACAGGCGCCAGGTTAGCACTCGGTGGCGGCGGTGCATAATGTTGTAAAAGCATGGAGGCCAAGAATCGCGATGGACACCCCTTCTATTGTTACCATGCCTCGACTAGGTCGACGCTGGAGAGCAGTTTATATATAGCATCACATGTGTTTACTATAGAGCTTTCCTGACCGCTAAACCAACAAAATTTGGCTATTTGCAATCGACGGTTAGATGGTCTTCTGCTTCATCTCGACAAATTTGGTCTGTTTTGTGCAAACCCTGGTGGATTGGGCCTTGGGAATAACCTTCTGTACAGTGCAAAATACGGTTGGACTACTGCCTGGGTTTGAGGGTCCTTAATGCACATACGGGCCGGTTAGTTATTTTGCAGAGAATTCGTCTAACGTTCGCTTTGGTCGCGGGCAGGGGGGATGCACGCGGCTCTGTTTCGGGAACAATTGCATCGGGTGATTGACGATCTGCCGGCTGATAAGTTGCCGGCCCTGGCCGACCTCATCCACACATTGATTGATGAAGATGATGAGCCCGTGGGCGCGGAAGAGCTGGCCGAGTACCGACGGATTCGCGATGAGATGCGGCGCGGCAAGACCCTTTCCTTCGACGACGGGTTTCCCGAGCGGTGATGTTTACGCTGCGGTTCAGTCGCCAGGTTCACAAGTTTCTTGAGAAACAACCCCCGGACGCGCGGAACCGGATACGGGCGGCTTTGTTGGGAGTTGGCGAAGGATCCTCTTGTCAGTCGGCAGGTCAAGCGTTTGGCGGGTACCGACGCGCCCCTGAGCTGCGGGTCGGTGATTCGCGTGGTGTTTTCCATTGAGCAGCAGGAGTTACTCATCCTGATTATTGCCATCGGGAATCGTGGAGAAATCTACCGCCGTTTGTAACGTGGCCCTGGAGTCCGCGATGGAACCGATACCGGCTTTCGCAAATCCGCACTAGCGCCTTGTGGGGGGCTTACGGGGGCGTTAGCGCACGAACCTCTTCTCTCAATCGGTAGGGGTAAAGCGCCGTGAACAGGGCCGTGCGCTGGAGTTTTCAACCCGAGAGGCATGCACATCAATGGTGGCATCGATCGTCCTTTCCAACCTTGACCGGTCGTGCTGAGGACGGAAGATTGAGCCAAGAAACGAGGAAATCCAACCACATTTTGCACATAGCCCAAAATTTAAATGAGATGCATCTATAAAGAGAATCCGGCCAATGGCCGGATTCATGAGGAATAGCCAATAACACCGATTTCAGGTCCCGAATGTTAGATCCGGCAGCGTTTGTCCTTATCGCCCAGGTTTCGTATAAGCATGGCTGAACTCTGTTGCATACGCTAATGCTTGATCCAAAATGTCCAGGCCTCGCTGCAATTCGTCAGTTCCAATCACAATGGGCATCAACGTACGAATCACATGGCTTTCCATTCCAGCCCGCATCAAGATAAGGCCGTGCTCCACCGCATATTGGGCCACGAGTGACGCCGCTTTCATCGACGGGGTTCGCGACTCCGAAGACTCTACTAGTTCCAATGCGGCCATCGGACCTAGTCCGCGGGCATCGCCGACAATGTCATACTTTTGCCGAAAGATGCGAAAGCGCTCGTGTATAGTTTCCCCAATTTCTACTGCATGAGCTAAAATTCCCGGATCTTGCTCAAAGGCTTTGACTACTGCTAGCGCAGCGGCCAGTGCTACGGGGTTGCCGCCATACGTTCCTCCGAGACCGCCGACTTGGGGCGCATCCATTACCTCAGCACGGCCAATGACGGCCGACAAAGGCATGCCCGCCGCTAATGACTTGGCGACCGTCATCAGATCCGGGACGACGCCGGTGTGTTCAGAGGCAAAAAGTTTACCGGTACGCCCAAAACCCGTTTGGATCTCATCAGCGATCAATAAAATGCCGTGTTCCGCGGTAATGTCTCTCAGCCGTGGCAAGAAATCCGGAGGTGGGACAATAAAACCTCCTTCTCCCGTTATCGGTTCCACAACCACTGCCGCTACCTGGTCTGCAGGGATTTCTGTACCAAAGAGTTCTAACAAACGATCGGCGGAGACACGACCATAGTCAGGACGATTGCCTTCAGGGTCACGATAAGGGTATGGGTAGGGCAAATGATAAATTTCCGGAGCCATGGGTCCGAATCCTGCTCGATACGGTTTAGCCTTGCCTGTCAGTGTCATGGTCAGCAGGGTACGTCCATGAAATCCGTAAGTGAA
>JAMCTO010000306.1 GCA_023381095.1 Bacillota bacterium | reverse complement strand
CGGTCTCGGCGGGACACTGCGGAGCAAAGCAAGATGGTGTTGAATTTAGCCCTAAATTACGGGGGACGCGACGAATTGGTCCGTGCGGTTAATCGGTGGCTGGCTTCTCAACCTATGGGGGGAACGTTACCGGAGTTGGATGCCGGCACCTTGGAGCAACATTTGGATACGGCGGGACTTCCGGATCCTGATTTATTGATTCGCTCCAGCGGAGAAGTGCGCCTATCAAATTTTTTACTATGGCAACTGGCTTACGCAGAGATTTATATTACTGAGGTGTTATGGCCGGATTTTACCCCCGAAGAGCTGCAAAAGGCGATTGCGGTGTTCCGTATGCGCGAGCGCCGTTTTGGCGGCCACAGTTAGGACGGCGGCCACGGTGTTGAAAATGCGGGTACTAACGGCGGCCATTGGTATCCCAATCATGCTGCTTTTGTTGTATTTTGGCGGCATGGTACTGGTGATTGGTATTGGGGTGTTGTCCGGATTGGGAATTTGGGAACTGCACCGCATGCTGCGTCTGCACAAGGTGGAATTCTTTCCCTTTGCGGCGTTAGGGTGGGTCTGGGCTTTCATTTGGGCCAGCACCCATCCATCCTGGACATTGCCGGTGTTGACTTTAGGCTCGGTGGGAATTGCGCTGGTGGCGTTACTTAACCGCAAGCCGGAGTCATTTGAAGGCACCATGACGACGTCCTGGGGGGCGCTCTACATGGGTCTCTTCTTTTCTTTTGTCATTCGCCTTAGAGAATTATCTAGCGGGATGACTATTGCTTTTAGCTTTTTTTTGATTATATGGGCCACGGATACGTTGGCTTTCTTTATCGGTCGCCAATGGGGAAGACATCGACTCCTGCCTAAGATTAGTCCGGGGAAAACTTGGGAAGGCACGGCAGCAGGTACCGCTGCTGGCATCTTAATGGGTATGGGCACGGCTTACTGGAGCGGCCTCACCCTAATCGATGGCATATTATTCGGGCTCTTGGTCTCAATTTCCGGACAAATGGGGGACTTGCTGGAGTCTTCCATCAAGCGCTATTCGGGTGTCAAGGACTCTGGCGTACTCTTGCCAGGGCACGGAGGAATTTTGGATCGATTTGACTCCGTGTTGTTCGCATTGCCAATTGCTTATTATTTATTGAGAGGCTTGGGCATAAGCTAGCATATCCTCAAAACGGGGAGCGTGCCGCAATGTCCCGCTACTGGAGCAATATGGTATGGTCAATCCTGTTTCTTGCCGGGGCCTATTGTTTCTGGCGCTGGTGCATCGGATACATTCTTCCTTTTTTATTGGGGGCGTTGATGGCGTTCTTCTTGCGCCCGATATCTGAGCGCTTAGAGAATTGGGGACTGTCCCGGGCGACCGCCGCATTAGGGAGTTTGGTGTTGGCCGGAGGGTTGGTAATTTTAACTATGAGTGCAGTTATCGCCTTGCTGGTCTCGGAAATCGTCCAGTTGTCGCAACGCCTGCCAAAATATGTTAAGGAGTGGCGAGTGCTGCTCGATCATCATCGGGGTATGGGGGAAGCGGCGATTTCCCAATTGCATTTGAATCCTACGGTTCTGAACAGCTCGTTAGGGGGAATGGTTCGAGTTGCCGAAGGGATGCTGAGGCAACTTTTGCTGTTTTTGCTACACGTGCCGGATGTCGCGCTCGTGCTGATTCTATCCACCTTAACCGCATTTTTTCTCCTTCGGGATCACCGATGGGCCAGTCGTATGGCATTGCGAACGCTGCCTCCGGGGATGCGAACACGATATCGGGAGATGAAGTATGGTATTGTAAATGGAACGCTAGCGTTTATCAAGGCGGAACTGTTTCTGGTGAGCGTTACGGCAGCGGTCACTACGGCAGGATTGCTAGTGGCAGGGTTTCGTTATGCCGTATTAGCTGGAGTCTTGGCAGGGTTGCTGGATTTGCTGCCGTATCTTGGACCCACGGTAATTTTAGGACCATGGGCAGCGATATTGCTAATGTCTGGTCACTATCTGGCCGCCGCCAAGCTCGGCATGGTTTTGGCCACCGTAGCGATTGCACGCCAAGTGTTGGAACCGCGATTGGTGGGGACTAGTATGGGGCTGCATCCGTTGGTGGCACTGGGAGCGTTGTATATAGGGATACGGACATTTGGCGCGTCTGGCGTCATCGTGGGACCTTTGACGGCATTAGGATTGCGAGTGATGTACCAGAGCCGTCACGGGGCGATCAAAGCCTCTTAAAACGAGCGAAGAGGGATAGCATATGATGCATGTCATTGTTCTAGGAGCCACCGGTTCGGTGGGCGAAACCACGGCGCAAGTATTGCGCCAACATCGTGACCGGTATCAAGTCGAAGGATTGGTGGCGCGGCAAAACGGTCGACGGCTGTTGGAATTGGCCGCCGAATTTAATCCAGCCTGGATTGGACTGACCACTGAAGAAGCAGGAGCCCAGTTGCTTCCCCACCAATCGCACTCCGACTTCAAAGTTTTGGTGGGCATGCCGGCGATATTGTCGGCAATTAGCGATGCGCCCCCATCTCGAGTAATAGGGGCGATGAGTGGATTTGCGGGATTGCTGCCAACGCTGACCGCCATTGACCAAGGATTTGACATTTTATTGGCCAACAAGGAAACCATGGTGGCTGCCGGGGATTTAGTCCGTGAACGGGCCAAGCGGAGTGGGAGCCGATTGATTCCAGTGGACAGCGAACACTCGGCGATTTTTCAGTGTTTAGCCTTGGATCAGCCTTTTTCCCGCATTGTCCTGACGTGTTCTGGCGGTCCGTTTCGAGGCAAAACGCGGGCAGATTTGGAACAGGTGACTGTTGAAGCGGCACTGAAACACCCCAATTGGTCGATGGGACCGAAGATTACCGTGGATTCGGCGACATTAATGAATAAGGGATTAGAACTTATCGAAGCGCATCAACTGTTTGCTGCCGACTATGACCAATTGGATGTGGTCATCCATCCCCAGAGCATCATTCATTCTATGGTGGAATTTGTTGATGGAGCAACCATGGCGCAATTAGGCTGGCCCGACATGCGAGTGCCGGTACAAGTGGCGTTAAGTTGGCCAGAAAGATGGCCGCTTTCGGTCGCACCGATGGATTGGAGCGGACGCCAATTGACTTTTGAATCACCGGACGAGGAAACTTTCCCTGCACTTTCTCTGGCAAGAGCGGTGGGGAAAGCTGGAGGACTGCTGCCAGCCGTATTTAATGCGGCCAATGAAGTAGCGGTAGCGGGTTTCTTAGACAGCAGAATTAGGTTTTTGGGCATCATGGAAGTGGTAGAGGCCGTGGTGCAACGATTTCGCGACAATGGCCGAGTACGGGATTTGGAGCAAATATTGGAGGCTGATCGATGGGCTCGAAAAGCCGCAGACGGGCTGGTGAACCAGAGCTAACAAGAGGCCTTTCTGGGGAGGTGAAAGGGTCATGACGACAGTTATCGCCTTGGTGGCGGTTTTTGGCATTTTAGTGTCAGTGCATGAATTGGGCCACTACCTGGTGGCGAAATTAATGGGGATGCGGGTTAATGAGTTTTCTCTGGGATTTGGGCCGGCTCTATTCTCGCCCCAATGGGGCGAGACAAAGTATTCGCTGAGGATTATCCCTTTAGGTGGCTATGTTCGCATAGCGGGCATGGAAATGGATAAAACCAACGATCCTGACGCTTTTCCCAATCGCCCCTTGTGGCAGCGATTTTCGGTGATTCTTGCCGGGCCGGTGATGAATTTGGCGCTGGCGGCGATCTTGTACATCTTGGCTTTTGGTCCCATTGGTACTCCGACGATCACTACTACAGTAGCTAGCACAGTCCCTCATTATCCCGCGTATACGGCGGGAATCCGTGCTGGAGACAAGATTGTCGCAGTGGACCGTCGGGCCATTGGCAATTGGACGGAATTGCAAAAAGCCATTGTCTCGCATGCTCATCAGCCTCTGGCCATCACCATTGAACGCCATGGGTTGAAGAAAACTGTCACCGTGCACACTCGATACGACAAACAACTTAAAGAGTATATCGTGGGTATCGAACCGCAAGTTGCGATGATCCATCTCGGTTTCTTCGCCTCGATCCGTTCGGGGGTGGACTATACGGTCCGTCTTACCGGAAGATGGTTTGTCGCGATGTATCATTTAGTGATTGGGAAAAGTCGTTTTGATTTAACCGGTCCTGTCGGCATCGCGGTGTATGTGAGTCAGGCAGCGCAGGACGGATTGCCCTATCTGGTGCTGCTGGCTGCAGCTTTGTCGGCCAACTTAGGGCTCTTTAACGTATTGCCAATTCCGGTATTGGACGGAAGCCGCCTGTTTCTTCTGGGACTGGAAGGAGTGCGTCGCAAAGCCATGGATCCGGATCGGGAAAACATGATTCATATGGTAGGGTTTGTGGTGCTGATGTTATTTGTTTTGCTGGTGACCTACCACGATATCGTGCACTTCTTTCATGTTGGGGCGCCGTTCTAATGGTAAGATAAGACCAGGGCAAGTACCTCAAATGGAAAAGACCCTCAGGAGGGATTTCTGATGACAAAAGCGGTCAAAGTGCGTGATCTTACCATTGGCGGCGGAGCCCCCGTGGTGGTGCAGGGGATGACCAAGACCGATACCCGCGATGTTGAAGCGACCCTTGATGAGATTCGGCGCTACGTTGCTGTGGGCTGCGAGTTGGTGCGGGTTGCTGTGCCGGACCAAGAAGCCGCTCAAGCGGTAGCAACCATTGTCAAACACTCCCCGATTCCAGTGGTGGCGGATATTCATTTTGATTACCGCTTAGCTCTAACTGTAATTCGCGGAGGCGTGGATAAGTTGCGACTGAACCCCGGCAACATTGGAGATCGGGATCGGGTGGAACAAGTGGTGAAGGCGGCTAAGGAACGGCAAATTCCGATTCGTATCGGTGTCAACTCGGGTTCTATTGAAAAAGGCCTGCTGCATGACTTGGGACGTACGGCAGAGACCATGGTGGAATCGGCCGCCCGCCACATTCGGATCCTCAATGACCTGGACTATGACAACATTGTGGTTTCGTTAAAAGCCTCGGATGTGCCTACCATGGTGGCAGCCTATCGTTTAATGGCCAAATCGTATGATTACCCCTTGCATTTGGGGGTTACCGAGGCCGGCACCTTATTGCAAGGCACCATTAAATCTGCCGTGGGACTGGGAACGCTTTTGGCAGAAGGTATTGGCGACACCATTCGGGTTTCACTGACCGCACCGGGAGAAGAAGAACTGCGAGTGGCCTGGGAAATCCTCA
>JAMCTO010000305.1 GCA_023381095.1 Bacillota bacterium | reverse complement strand
GAATATGCCTCGGGCCGTAAACAATGGGTATGGGGCGATAGAATAGGTTTCGTCCGAGAGCATATTCTACAGATTGTTGGCGAGACGGAGCACTGTTCCGTTGGAGTTGCAGCAACTGCTACTGCTGACGCCTGGAAACCGATTAATCCAGCGATATTGCGCCATTGCATTACCTCCTGTTGGGGACCGAACCTATGGATTACAGCCCCGCTTTAACCGTGAGCGTTTTTGGGTAGTGACAGGTAAGAGAGCCTCCCCAGTTTTGGTTAATGGCCCTTGGGTCACTGAGAAAGACGATGAGATAGCGCGCCCGGTTACCAAAATGAACGAGATTCGCCAGGGAATCTATGGCAATAACGTTGGGGTTATGGTTGGTGTTCCGCGAATGGTCAAAAAAGTCACACATCAAATGTCAAATGACCCGCTGGATCTCCATGCTTAGGAACTGACAAGATCTGGGAGCCTCCTTGACTCGCCATTGTCTTTTCAATCGGTCGCGCTGCGTCTATGATAGATCAAGTCTAAATACCGCGGTACGAGAGAAGAAAGGACCGAGGCGCGATGCGATATGTCGCCCATATTTCTCGGTTGCCCGCCACCGTTCGCAATTCATTTTGGGACGATGTGCGCTATACCGAAGAGTGGCTTGCGGGACTTGGCAAAAAGGCGACTGGGAGTACATTGACGGTTGTCGGCCACAACCTAAGGCAATTGGAATCATGGTGGGGATGGCAGCAAAAACCCCTGGTTCTTGAGGGTTGGATTGATTTGATGTCGGTAGAGTTTACTTGGCGCTATCTGGCGGCATTTTTGGCGGATGTTGGTCCACGACAGGTTCACGTTCCTTGTGGTGGTGAGTCGGAGGTGCAATGGAGTCCGGGGCATCTCGTGATCCGTGCGCCTGAAATGTCGTGGCTCTGGTCACGGTTGCGAGAAATATGGACGAGGCATGGATTTGTATCCGGTGAATCGCTAGATTGGCAGGCGCTGTCAAGGGCCTACCGAGCTATGCGGTTGCCTTACGGCTACGTCTTAGAAAGTCAGCCCCGATCCTGCTGGAACGAATGGCACTTAACGGTTGAGTCGGGCCAAGATGACACGGTGTTAAATCGTGTGTGGGCTGATTTAGTTCAGCGTCTCGGGGTTCGTTCGCTTCGGGTCCGCTGGCAGCAAGAAACGCCGCCTCACAAGGAATATTTGTTGGGACTGCCAGTTCGGATGGTGCAGGCTCGCCTCACTGTCGCCAATCCATCTTCCTTGCTATGGGAGGCCAAGTCATTGCAGAGTCCATCATTGCGCGGCTTGCGGTGCCAACTGTCTTGGGAATTGCCGGAATGGAGCCGCCATCTTTCCAACACCGTGGTGTTGCGGCGCTGGCGACAGGGAACCCGTCTGGAAGCTCATTTTCGTCCGCGTGCTACCGAATGGGAAATTGCAGCACATCGTGCCTTACGACGGGAACGCCGTCAGTTGCCTGTGTTTGCCTGGGCGGTATCCCCGGGCCAGACGGAGCCGCCCACCTGGAAGGATCTTCAGCAACAGGCACACGATCACCAGAAACTGGCTCGACTGGTGGAATTTCTGAATGCACTTGCTCATCCACAGTTGCCTAGCGCATGGCCGTCCCGGATTCGATATCGGCGGGAGGTATGGACCGTAGACGCACTGGCCTCGATTCCGGGTCAATGGACCATTAGTCATGCATTGGGACCTAAAATTGTGGTGTCTTGGCCTCACCATCACCATGTGGGATGGTTGAGCTTAAAATGGGGCGCTTCCACCGGGCTAGCCCTCGTTGCGCCGCCGTGCGAAGACACGCAGAACAGACTAAGCCCATGGCGTTATTGGGGATGGTTCATTACCGTGCATCTGATGCCACAAATTGAAAATTGGCTGATAGATAACCCGAATGCTCGTGATTGGCCGGATCGAAAGTAGTTAAGGGGCAATTCGCTGCGCAGGGAACAAACGCAAGGTGGTCGACGAACTGGCTGAAGTGTGCAATGGCCAGCACTAATGGGAAAAATCAGAATGCGCATATGGGCAATTGGGGGTTAGAGGAGATCCTAGCCCTCGTAAACCGCCGTCGTATCTTATCGCTTGGCCCGATACGATCGGGACCGCTTTTTCATGCCCATTGGGCCATTGCCATAGAAATACATAGAAAACAAATGGGGGTCCACAACAGCGCGGTGAACTTTAATGATGCCGATTTCCTCCAATTTGGTTATGCGTTGATCAACGCCTTCCACCGAGAGTTGAAATTCATCCGCAATGTCTTCTAATGGGGTGCGCGGGCTTTGTCAATGAGAATTTCGACCAGTTGGCGATTCTTGGTGTCCACTGGATATGCCAGTGGCTGCGCCATGATATTGCCGTCTCAGAACGGTTCTGGAACTAACTGCTGTGTTCGGCGCGCAACCCGTCCATCATGGTGCGCAGCAACGTAATTTCTTTGGCAAGCCTGCCGCGTGTGCTGCGAATTTCCAAGAGCTCTTGTCGTGTCGCAGTAGGGATAGGGATACGGGCAGCAATCCAATAGGACAAGGCTTCCGGTGTTTGTGGCAATAGCGGATGTGATGTTTCCGACCGTGCAATGCTCCACACTTCCGAACCCAAGGCTTGCGCTTCGTCCACTAATGGGTTGGGTATCGTGTCTTCCGAGTCGGGCATGAAACGAAATTGACCAACAAGGGTGTCATGTGCCAGTCGGAAAGACAACAGACTGACCCGGCTAATGCCTACCACTTCGACGGTTAGCGGAACCGCAGTGTGAGGATAGTCCAGCACTCTGGCTACGGTGCCGATGGACACCGGTTCCGGCCACCCAGCGCTGATTCCCGGAGCCGACCGTGCCAAACAGATCACAACTCCGGTATCCCGCAGGGATGCCTCGGCAATCATGGCCTGGCCTAATGATCCATCGATGGTCAGTTCCAGTCGCATTCCTGGAAATAGCACCCCTGACCAAGGTAAAATGGGCAAGCTTAGAGTGTCGCGATTGGTAGGCATGTCACGCCTCCTTGTCCGAATTTCTCCATGATTCTTGACCCGCGCTTCCTCTCTATTTTACTTGTTTCCATCGAGGTCTCCAACCTGGTCAGGGATGAATTAGGGAGTATTTTTTTACAAATCGGGTGTGATTTTCCCCGCGGGTAGACAATGTTAGAATAGAGAGCGATTGAATCAGTACGCGGATGAGGTAGTACAACGGGAGGCGCAATAGTCATTATGAGTTATGGGTTGACAGAAGAGCAGAGAATGTTTCGCGATATGGTGCACCGATTGGCAGCGGAAAAGGTAGCGCCGCGTGCTGCAGAAATTGACGCCACACATGAATTTCCCTGGGACATTGTCGCGCTGTTTGCGGAAAACGGGTTGATGGGTGTGGGCATGCCGGAAGAGTTAGGGGGTGGAGGGGCTGACCTTTTAACATTTTGTCTCTCAGTAGAAGAAGTGGCACGGGTCTGTGCGACTTCCAGTCTAATTATTGCTGCCCAGCATTTGGGGGCGATGCCGATTTTGATTGCTGGCAACCCGGAACAAAAGAAGCGGTTCATTCCGCCGATTGCTTCAGGAGATAAATTGTCGGCGTTCGCCCTGACTGAGCCGGAAGCCGGGTCTGACGCCGGTGGCACCAAAACTCGTGCAGTCCGTGAGGGTGATCGCTATCGAATTAATGGAACAAAAGTGTTTATCACCAACGGCGGATTAGCCAAGACTGTGGTGGTGTTTGCCTCGACTAATCCTAGCGCCGGGGTTCGCGGAATTTCTGCCTTCATCGTGGATGGAGACCAACCTGGTGTTAGCGTTGGGCGAATTGAGAACAAAATGGGAATCAGGGGCTCGCAAACCGCCATGCTGAACTTTGATGACGTGTTAGTCGATGCCGACCGGCTGTTGGGTAGCGAAGGGGATGGATTCAAAATTGCGATGCGGACGTTGGACCGGACTCGGCCCGGAATTGCTGCGCAGGCCTTGGGCATCGCTCAGGGAGCGCTTGATGTCAGTTATCGTCATGTGCAGACCCGACGCCAGTTTGGCCAGGCCATAGGGCAATTTGAAGCTGTGCAGTTTATGCTGGCTGACATGCAGACCCAGATCGAAGCCAGTCGCCAGCTTTTATATAAAGCGGCTGAAGTTGTGGAAACCG
>JAMCTO010000304.1 GCA_023381095.1 Bacillota bacterium | reverse complement strand
GAAGATGGCTGAGCGGCCCGACGGGTCATATGCGCTGCGCCACATCTGGGAAGGGTATCTCCTCATCGCGTGTGCCGTGTGGGACTTGGACGTCGTCCCGCGCTTATTGCACCGGTTGGACATTCTCGCCGGGTGGTCGCGGTTTCAACACTGGTATGAGACCCGACCCGCGAGGCCCGCCAGCGTTGGTTGACCCGACTCGTCACCTCATCAGGGCCGTACGAGTGCGAATGCTAACACAACCCGGATCCTCCCGATCCGGGTTTTCTCTCGGCGACGCCCGGCCACTGATGGTAAGACCGGCCCGGTCAAACAGCCTGACAGCATATGTCTTCAATGATCGGGAGTTGCGTAGTGATCTGAAATCTTCCAGACGGCCCACGGAGGACATCCCCTTGCGACACCAAATGTTCTGCCAAGGGATTGCAGCGGTAAATGAAGGTAAATACAATAATGTGGAAGTTGGTGCCAGATTTCAGATGGAGACGGGCCAGAATTTGAGGATTTCGAGGAGAGCCATAATTCGATGACAAAACTTGTCACTCCACAGGGAAATATTCGTTATGAGGAGATCGGCCATGGCCCAGCTATAGTGTTCCTTCATTCTGCGCTGGCCGATCATCGACAGTGGCATGTGCAGGTAGAGGAATTGTGTCACGAGTATCGGTGTATTACCTACGATTTGCTTGGATACGGTTTGAGCGGCAACGCCCCAGACCATTACGATCCAGCCGACACGCTAATCGCCCTGTTGAATCATGTGAAACTAACCACGGCCACTTTGGTCGGCTCATCCTTGGGCGGTTCGATATCGATTCATGCAGCGGTGCGTTATCCTAAACGGATCACAGCGATCATTTTGGCAGGCACGGGCCTCTTTGGATTTCGACCTGAGAGTAATGCCCCTGAGCCAACCGTCTACGGTGAATATGAAGCGGCATTGGAGCGACATGACGTGGACCGGCTCGTTGATCTTGCCGAGGAGATCTGGCTCTTTGGTATCACAGGTAACCGGCAGCACGTGACCGAGGTCAACCGCGAACTTTTTCGCACCATGTACCGGGAGTTTCTCGGAAACCATTGGAATGGTCCCGACTATCAGGAAATGGATGACACCGAAGCACTCGCCAGTCTCAATGTACCCGCCTATGTCATTTTAGGTGAAAATGATACTGCCTTTGGCGTGGCAGTGGCCGATTATTTAGAACACACGCTACCGCGGGCCACCATATTCCACATGCCGGATTCGGCGCACTTCCCCAACTTGTCTAAGCCGCAAGAGATAAACCAACTGCTCTTACAATGGCTGAAAAAGCAGTAAAAATTAGAGGCAGTGGGGACTGATGCTTCCGGAAACTAGATGATTGACTGTGGGACCTACTGGACGTTTTCCGAATCACCGAGTGTCTTCCACGCACTGAGGGCATGAACGGGAAGGTGTGGGGGCTTACAGGCATCCCCGGATTGGTGGCCAGTTGTGCCCATGGCAGAACATCAAGAATTTCAACGCTTACTCATCGAATACCCAGATCGTTTGGCTCGCTTTGGCTATCGAATATTGAGAAAACCCAGACAACAGTGTCTGACTCTGGGTATGCTTACCAGCTACTCTTGATAGGCTCTATGCGTGTTTGAATGCGATACAAGACAACTCCTGCGTCGAGACCCCAACCGATTCTGTATACGTTACAATCCATGACACCATGGTTGTTAATGAACCGGCTTTGACGTGGTGATTAGGGACCGACTGTGCAATAAACGATTCGGCAGTTTTGTGTTAAAACACCATCGGCAGGTAGCCGTTTTTAATCGAATTCGAGACCAATTCCCCGACATATTCTACTTCAATTCCGAGTTGCATCAGTTTCTCGGATATCCCGTGATTGTCCGAGATAAACTTGCAGGCCACCGGTACCTGGTGTTCTAATAATGGTGTTACCCATTCTTGTACTTGTTCGTCCTCTGCTACTAGCTTTTCGAAGGGCCCAAAAAAGCAAACCTTTACGTCGTTCAACCATCCGTATTTAATTGCATTGGTGGCATATAAGATGCCAGTGATGGCTTTTTCTTTTTCGGCGGTCGATAGGATAATCAGGACTTTCGATTCCATTTTACCTCTCTCCTTTTGTGGAAACTGGTGGTCCCGGAACGCGATTTTGGAGGCGGTAACGATGGGTTGAACCTACTGAAGGCTACTATACTAACATTTTTTCAACTTAGCACAGGGCTCCTTAGCTGTAAAGCACTACCACGGCTAGGCATCATACATATAATATTGAAATATTGCAATATTATATGTATGATGATTGTAGTTGATTGTAGAAAAAATTATGGTAGGAACGCATTTATACTCAACCGGCGCGACGGCGTCTTTTCCTGAAGATTGAGCGGCGAAAGTAGAATGGGCCAAACATCACTGCCCCTTAGCTGAAAACCTTGGGGATACTATTGGCCTAGGGAACGATTTGCCAACGATGGAAATTTGGAGGAGGTTAAAATACGTTGAACAAAAATGTTCAGTATCGTATGGCCATCGAAGGGATGACTTGTGCGGATTGCGAGCATCATGTCATTACAGCACTAGAGTCCGAAGGGGCTGTTGATGTGCACGCAAATTTTCGACGCGGAGAGGCCATTTTTTGGGCGCCGGACAATTTGTCCAAAGACGCCGTGTTCAGAGCGGTGGAGGATGTCGGTTATCATTCGCAAGATCTGCAAGTGTTGCCGCCATCGGAAGAGCAGGCTGACGCATACAAAATCACAATTGAGGGGATGACCTGTAACGATTGCGAGGTGCACGTCACGCGCGCTCTGGAATCGGCTGGCGCTACGAGAGTAGTGGCCGATTTTCGGAGGGGCGAAGCGCGATTTTGGGCCGTGCCGGGATTCTCGGAAGAGAAGGCACGCGCTAAGGTTAAGCAAGCGGGATATCGTCCTGTGACGATTCAACATATATCTTCGTCATTGGTCACTCCTTACGCGCGGCAAGGGATGACAGCTTACGACTTGGTCGTGATCGGGTCTGGCAGTGCAGCCTTTGCCGCCGCCATTGAGGCACGACGTGTGGGGGCTCGAGTCGCCATGGTTGAACGTGGCACAATTGGCGGAACCTGTGTTAATGTGGGATGTGTGCCTTCAAAAACGCTGTTGCGCGCTGGGGACTTGCATCATTGGACCGTCAGCAATCCATTTCACGGATTACGCACAAGTGCGGCTGAACCGGATTTGGCGACTCTCGTCAAGCAAAAAGATCAGTTGGTAACGACCCTTCGTCAAAAAAAATATGAAGATTTGCTGCCGGAATATGACATTACCATGATACCCGGCGAAGCACATTTTGTAGACGAAGAACGACTAGCCGTGGGGGATCGCATACTGACCGCTGATCGTTATCTGATTGCCACCGGTGCGCGTCCCCGTATTCCAGCAATTTCCGGGTTACACAGCATAGATTACCTGACAAGTACTACCGCCCTCAATGTGACGAATCGTCCCAGTCATTTAATCGTTATCGGATCCGGCTATATAGCATTGGAATTAGGTCAATTGTTTAGGGATTGGGGTTCCCAAGTTACCCTAATGCAACGCGGACCCGAGCTGATGCCTGGATATGACCTCGAAGTACGTACTGTCATCCGGGCCATGTTGATGGATGCCGGGATAGAGGTGCTGACGGGTGTTACATACCAACGGGTAGAGCAAGTCGGTACTGACAAGGCGGTCTATGTGACCCTAAGTGGCACTTCTCGCGTAGTCTCAGGCGATGCGCTATTAATCGCAGCGGGCCGTGATCCCAACACGGAGGAGCTGCAACTTGAGGCGGCGGGGGTACAATGGGGATCCCAAGGAGCACCTCAAGTGGATCCCACGTTACGGACGACCAATCCCCGCATTTACGCCGCTGGCGACGTAACGCTGGGGCCCCAATTCGTCTATGTGGCGGCTTACGAGGGGAAGATGGCGGCAAGGAATGCGCTGGGTGTGCACAAACCCGCGCGATCGGTCGATCTGAGCGTGGTCCCCATGGTAACCTTCACCCATCCCGCCATTGCATCGGTGGGACTGACCGAAGAAGCGGCCGGGCAACGCGGTTTGCGTGTCAAATCGTCTGTACTGCCTCTTGAGGCGGTTACGCGGGCTTTGGTTAACCGGGAGACTCAAGGAGTTTTCAAAATGGTGGCTGATGAAAATACAGGACGGATTCGTGGCGTGCAGATAGTTGCGGAGAATGCGGGTGATGTAATATACGCAGCGCAACTGGCGGTAAAATTCGGGCTTACCATTGAAGATCTGAATGATACCTTGGCACCATATTTAACCATGGCTGAAGGATTAAAACTTACCGCGCTGACTTTTGACCAGGATGTAGCCAAATTGTCGTGTTGTGCGGGCTAGGAGCCTGTCCATAAATCGCTGATTGGGCCCTCTTTTGTCGCCCTGGGAAACCGGGTCGATCACCGACTGACCAGAATTATTCGCCAGCGCTTGGGATATTATCCCAGATATTTTTCCGTAAGACGCGGAATGCGGGCAAAACCGACCACAACGAGGCTACTGCGCCCCGTTGGCGGTCCTTAAACCGCTAATTGTGCAGACCTCTCCCGTCTTCTGGGCGATCCGTTGAATTTTGCGGCCGATCTTGCGCAGATTGTACGTCAAACACACCAACGCCCATTCCCCGGTCACTTTCGTCCGACCGCGGAGGCTAAACTGGCGGAATCCCAGTGTTTCTTTGATGATCCCGAAGGCGGGTTCGACCTGGCCTTTGCGGGTCCGATAAATCGCGTCGCCCTCTGGGGTCCGGACCTTGGCTTTCATCGCATCACGGACCTCATCATCGGGTCCCCGGGTGATGGTTTTCTTGGATTGCTTGGTGGTCAGACACTGGTCTTTTAGAGGACACGCGCCACACGTGGCGCGATCCCCCTGATAGACCGCCACCGTACGCGATTCTCCCCCTCCCACCGACTCCGTGCGCGTGCGTCGCCACGGAAGGATTGCCTCCGCTGGGCACTGATACGCATCGGCCTCCGCGTCATAGGGAAATTGGCCTTTGCCGAAGAGGGTGTGACCATCCACCTTGCGCCACTGATCGGGTCCGGCGGCCAGGTAGCCCTCGACGCGGGGATCCGCGTCCAAGGCACGGATGTTATCCGCCGAAAAGTAGCCGGCATCGGCTGTCACCTGCGCGAATTGCGCCCCGCCCGTCGTGTCCACGACGGCCTGGAGGGTGGGGATCAATTCCTGCATATCGTTCGGATGATCCGAGAGCGTGGCCCCGAGAATGACGCCTTCTTCCGCATCGACGGCGATCTGCCCGTTATAGGCTTGTTGGACGCCTTGGTTTTTGGTGACCATGATGTGGGAATCGGGATCGGTGAAGTTCCCTTGGGCCTGATCGGGGGGCGTCGGCTCTTGCGGATGGGCCTCTGCCCATCGGGCCTCTAAGTCGGCTTTCGCCTGCTGAATATGGGCTAACCGTTCTTCCAGCCGCTTCAGGAGGTCGGGCGGGATCACTTCGGGGACTCCTTCCTGATCATCGGCCACTCCATGCGCGGCCACTAATTTCGTAATCTCCGCCTCCAACTCCGGAATCACTTGTTGCATCCGCCCATAAGACATCGCTTTGTGCTTGGAGGCATCGGCCTTGATCTTGGACCCGTCGATGGCGCCGAGCCGGAGCCCGACCATGCCTAAGTCCATACACAGCAACACAATTTGCGCCATCCACCCCGGGATGGCCTCGACATGACGCTTCCGAAAATCGGCCACCACACTATGCTTGGGCTGTTCCATGCGGGCCAACCACAGCATCGCTAAATCCTCCCGGCAGGCCGCGCTAATCCGCCGCGAGCTAAATCGCTGCGTGAGGTAGCCATAGGTTAAGAGCTTCAGCAGGAGCTTGGGCGGATACGCCGGGGCGCCCGCCCCGGTCGTATGAAATGCCGACTCTTCCGCGGTGAGGTCCATGAGGTCAATCGCTTCGTCAATCACGCGGGCCATATGTCCTTGCGGAATCCATTCGTCTATCCGCGGCGGCAAAAGAAATTCATGGTTGAGGGAAACCTGCGTTCGAAATTGCATCCAAGACCTCCGTGTCGTACGTTTCTCTTTCCCTAATTCGACACGAGAGGTCGAAAATCCTTGGCGAAAACTCCTCCATGCGTAAAAATTTTTTGCCATTTGCTAGGCATCGCCTTAAGGCGAATGCGAGCGTTTCTTGGCGCAGACCACTACCGCGAATTTTTGGACAAGCTCCTAACGTTTCTGAAATC
>JAMCTO010000303.1:1669-2902 GCA_023381095.1 Bacillota bacterium | reverse complement strand
GCCTGCGGGAACGTGCCAGGGGAGCATAATACTGTGCGAAACCCTTGAGGAAAGCCGGCAGGGCACTGGGAAACTCGCCGACCCGAATCTTTGGGTTATCGCGAGTGACGGCTGAGGTTGTCGCTTGCCCGCTATTTATACAACAGATCTTTCCTCAAGGGAAAAGAACGCCACCTATTGGCCTTTTTCGGTAGCGGTACTAAGCCTTGAAGGCAGCCTTTCGCAATCTTACTATCTGGGGGTTCTGAAGCGATGGTTATTTCACGCCTTCGTGATAGAAAAATAGTCACGGTACGGTTCCGGGATTTCCCCAACTTGTTACACTTTCGTGCCTGGCTAAGGAACATAAGCATGGAACAATCGATTGCAAAACTGGTGGTCACACGAATTCAACCCGTGTCGTGGTTCATCACCCGTCCTCAACAGGTCCAGGTCATGGAAACCCACTACCCGGAACCGATTGCAGTGCCTTGCCTGATGGCCAGCGTAGCCGATCACTGGATTAAGCACCAAGGACATCTTCTTGACTTACCACGGCGAGCGCAACGCGTAGCGGTAGCGCTAGCTAACCATTCCAACCTCCTGTGGACACCGGAAACTTTCAGCCAACTCGTACCGCAGTCTGAACCGTGGACACGGCGAGATTGGCGGCGAGTGGTGCGGCAAGTTCGCGATGCACTACCCGGTCACCTTGACGTTTTCGATGGCCGACTATACCAGTTTCAAAGCTGTGGTTCCCTGGTCCCCTTCTCGTGTTCCGAAATCCCCGAGCCCAGCCCGTTCCCTCATACCCTTGGCTGGTCAAAGGCCCCCAAATCTCTCACGTGGATCGCTCTCCAGTCCGTTCACCAGGTGCTGGACATCATTGAACAATCCGGTGCTCTCATTTTCAACTTAACCGCTTGGGAAACTGATCCGGAATGGCTCGAAGCCCTGCTTGAAACCGCATGGATATCCCCCGTTCAAATCTGGTTATGGGATGGCCACAGTTACCCCTTATTCCGTGAAGATCCCACATTACCGACTGGCGGTGATACCTCGAATGGCGGCCTTTTTTGTCCTATCCCGGAACCTTCTTCACGTCGAAAAGTTGCTCCTGTCAAAGCTTGACTTCCTCTGCCCCCTCAAGGACAGTCCGTAGTCGGGAAAGCCGGGTGTCCCCTTATTATTTGGTCGAGAGCCAACAGATCAATGGCAAACCATCCTTAGTGAAACAAAAATATCTGGGACGAG
>JAMCTO010000303.1:381-1659 GCA_023381095.1 Bacillota bacterium | reverse complement strand
CAGGTCGTCACCCGGCTGCAGACCGGGCCGTCTCCCCAACCAGTAAATTGGCCCGTCAATGCTTTTGGGATCATATGGGCTATGTCGACGCGTCCCGCATACAAGCCATTGAGACCCGACTGACGCAACACATGGTCCGTGAATTCGGCTTAGATCTCGAGACCATGATGCGACCAATTTGTATACCTGACTGGATACGATGACCCCCTCCGAATGGGGCCAACGCGGACATCAAAAACAGCATCGGACCGATTTGCGCGCGGTCGGACTGGCTTTAATGGTGACCAAGGATCTTTTGGCGCGCTACCGCGCACTGTGTGACACCTACCAATCCGTCACCATGGTCTACGACAAAGGGAATAATTCGCCGACCAATCAGGCCCAGATCGATGCGGATCCCCTCCACTTTGTCGGATCGCTCAAGGCGAATCAGGCCCCCGATCTTTTGGAGGTCGCCTCGGATCAGTTTCGCCCCCTGACGGGGGCGGACTGCGGCGGCGTGACCGCGTATCGCACCGAACGGGAGATTTTAGGAGAATGGCGCATCATGGTTGTCACCTATAATGAGGCCCTCTACTTAGGTCAATGGCAAGGCGAACTCCTCCGACTCCGCAAACTGAATGAGCGATTGCACACGATCCAAGCCCGGTTGGTGGACTCTCCGCCCGGTCGACGCCGTGCAGAAGCGCGTGGCTGAGCCGTTAGGCAAAGCGGACCCCCAGAACAGCACTGGGTCACCGCGACGGTGACCGACACCGGACTGCGCCTGGCCGATCCAATCGACCATGCCGCTTGCGGAGCGTGGGGGCATACACATTGGGGCAAGACGATTTTTTCGCCCAAAATGGATCCGCAAACGACGTCGCTTGCGGATCCAACCTTAGGAAATTATTAGGACTATACCGATTGTCTCTTGGTGCGACTTTGATCGGTATGGTCAAGATACTCCTTGCGGCAAGGGACCAGGAAGGGCAGTAAAGGGTAAGGGATTGCTCCATTGACTAAGCACCTTGTGACCCTTGCCGAGAACCACGCGTACCCTCACCCAATAAAGTTTACCTGCCAATGACGTCAATTCGGCTGAGCCATTGGAGATGAGAACATTATTGAATCGGGTGTAGGTCATATACTTCTCGCCAAGGTCAGGTCCAACCGCCGTGACGGGGTTCCGTCCCTCAATTTCGATTTCGTATAACGCGTGGCCTGGCAGTGTAGTCGGCGGCACAAACCGTACTTCAACCGAACCCGGTCTGATTACCGGCGCTAAAAGATTCGGAG
>JAMCTO010000303.1:0-371 GCA_023381095.1 Bacillota bacterium | reverse complement strand
TGTACCCAGGGTTGTTCCGTTGGACGACACCACACACTGAATCGGCCCCGGGGTGGCGTTTGGTGCCACATCCAGAATCGGCCCTGTAATGTCGAGTTCTTCTGCAACTGTCCCAGTATTAGCGATCGGCAACGTAACAGTGCGTGCAGTCACAGTGCTCGGTCCAAATTGCGTAGCATTTTCATCAGCGTTGGCTACATTTGTGCTTCCTACAGGGAAAGACCTGCTGGCAAAACTTACCCCGTTCGACCCGGTCAAGGTTAGAGTCAATGTGCCAGTCATTGCTTGGGGATGGCTCGTAAGGAAAATTTCCAAGTTGCTGGCTGCTTGCCCATCAGCGCCGGTGCTCAAGTGAGGATCGGCTGTTGGCT
>JAMCTO010000302.1 GCA_023381095.1 Bacillota bacterium | reverse complement strand
AGTGTTGGGTCGTGTATTTAGCGCTCTGAATAATGGACACCGTGTCTTTTTCAGGCTCATAGCGACTGGTGATAAGACGTGCAGCCGCCCAACCCGCAAATCCCATAATGAATCGGCTATACCACATGAGTCCCGTCGACAATCGGTCGTGTGCCCTGGTTGTTGACATGCTACCCCGTCTCCTTTCGACACAACATTATGCCCATGTCCCAACGATAGAACCTTGTTCCTCTCGGAACTAGGTAAACAGCTCTATCCGAGCCTATGCGGGACAAGGTGCGGCTTTATGCTGAGCGAGCCGGAATTCAGCGCCGAATCCACATTCGCCACATGACTGGACCACGCAGGCGTGAATTTGGCGATTCAGAAACTCATGGGCCACTCCGATATCAAGACCGCGGCCCGGCATGTGGGTGTGGTCGGGAGAAGATGGGCAGCGAATGAGAAATTAAGCTGAGCGCAAAAAGCAAAGGAACGCCAACTGGCCCGTCCCCACACAACACCGACCCTTCTCTGAATTCATAAGAGAACTTCCTTACTTATTAGGCCAACGGATTACCCCATTTGTCCAAAAGTTCAACGGTCCCTCCGTTCTCATGTGCTATGTGTCTAGTAACACGTTCGAGATGATCACGTTCCAACTTTCGTAAGTCCCCCTTCGGCACGAATGTATTGTTGGTTGAGTAACCCGCCCATTACATGCCCGATTGTATCGAAGCATTGCCTTGCGTTGAATAGCTGGTATGCATGGGAGAAATCGCAGCTTACCCAAAAAAGTGGCGCTCGCTCTGTTATCAGAATCTCCTTATAAAGCAAGAGGTTTAAGTAAAAGGACGGTTGCAGGCCGTCCGCATGCACATGGTTGTTTTTAGTGATGCCATAATCTCGGTGCAAACCGAACAATTGGAGTATTTCCTGCGTGGCCATGGGCCCCGTGCCGCCATATCCGCACAGGGTGTCAAGCCAAACTTCATTTCGCGTATCATTTTTCTCTCTGAACACTTCGAATTCGGTGATATGTCCGATCAGCGGCAAGATCGCTTTAGCATACCCCACCGCCCCAGCGGGGATGCCTGTGTGAAACCTAAACGTTTGCCCGGTAGGCAGCTCCATGTCTCTCATGCGAACACCTCCGTACCACATTTGCTGTTTCAGAAACCGGTTTTTTGGAATGTCTATGCTTATGACCGAAGCAGCTGCTCTAGACTGGCACGCCTGTTGGACACGTGTGCGGCCAAGGTTGCCGCAAACTACCCGGCGGTCTACATGGATACACCCATGCCATCGCCACAACCGCAGATACGACCAGCCAATTCCGCCGGGTCGCCTTGGGGTGGCAGGAGATGGCAGAGAACGAGCGAGAAAGCATTTTGACTCAGGTGACGGACAGCCGAGGATGGACAAAAGGACCGGGAATTGTGTGGTATCTGCGGGAGTTTGAAGCTGTCAACCAGCAACTGCTCACGCCCAAGCTAAGGACCTCTCATCTGGGGTGGATGGAGACCCAGTGGGCGTGGCACTATGTTCCCTATTCAGACGTTGTCATGCTGGCCCCCAAGGGCGATGGGGACCGTGTCATGACCGCAAACGTTCGCCTCGGAGGGTAGCGCTGATGAGTGGCTTAAGCTATTTGCCGAGGTGTCAGAATACCCGGTGGCCACATTTTTATTGGTGGCGGTCCTCACCCCCCGCTGTTCCCCATCATGGGTTCATTCGGCCAAAGCCACACGGTGGCCATCTGCGGGGAAAAGGGTAGCGGAAAATCTACCATGCAATACGTTGAGCCCTCCGCTTATGGTCAACACGCAGCTCTCGTGCGGAGCTGGGCTGCCACCAACACCGGCGTAGAGCAGGCCCTTGTCACGGCGCAAAAGGCAAGATTGAACTTTCCGGCCGCTATCTGTGCAAAAGCCAGCTTTATCCAAAAAAGGAGGGCGGCGCATGCCGCCCTCCTTTTCCCCAATATTTTTTCTGCCGTGCTTAGCGCCGCAGCTTTTTCAGCTCGCCCATAAGCCGGTCATTGAGGACCCGGATATGCGTGCCCTTCATCCCCAATGAGCGGGACTCGATCACCCCGGCCGATTCAAACTTGCGCAGGGCATTGACAATCACGGAACGGGTAATGCCGACGCGGTCTGCAATTTTCGATGCGACCAACAGCCCTTCTTCTCCACCCAGTTCATCGAAGATATGCTGAACCGCTTCCAGTTCGGAATAGGACAAGGTGTCAATGGCGACCTTGACCGCTGCCTTCTTGCGGGCTTCCATCTCTAGTTCATCGGATTTCGACCGCAGTATCTCCATTGCCACCACTGTCGCTCCATACTCGGCCAAGACCAGGTCCTCGTCGTTGAACTCCCGCCCAAAGCGGGAAATCACCAGAGTGCCTAGCCGGTCTCCCCCGCCATTAACAGGAACCACCGTGGTGATCTTATTCTCGTATAAACAGGCTTTATCCCGGAAAAACACACATTTGCGCGTTTCTTGGGAGACATTGGGATAAGTTTCATCGACCTTGAGCAACCCATTGTTATAGCTGGCGGGAAATGTCTCTTCGGCGAGGACCTCCCGTATCATGATATCGCATTCAAAGCCGTCCAATAAGCTGAAGCCCAGAATCTTCCCGCGGCGGCTTACGACGTACACGTTGGCTT
>JAMCTO010000301.1 GCA_023381095.1 Bacillota bacterium | reverse complement strand
GACGCTCTTCCGATCTATGGCTTTAAGTCCTGACGCCTTATCGTAGTTGAATATAACCTGTTCGTGTCCACGCTTTTGCATCTCCTTGAAGATTTCCATCGTCGGTGCTTCACCGCCCTTGACCATTGTCGTCTTGGTAAAAATTCGCACACAAGCATCGTGGCTAACTTCAGCTCTATTATAGCCGACGCCCTTGCAGTTTCCCATGCCGGTCTTTAGCCGTCACCAAATCATCTGTGGAGGTCGACGCTACCTCACCGCCGACCCAAATAATGCTACCGTCACCCATACCGGGACTCGGGGAAAAATATCCGCCCTCAGTTTGCGGCGGCAACAATTTAGGCCAAGCCCCCTGCGGCCGCTCAGGAGCCGCCGAGCGCAAAATGCCTACCGGAGTCCGTTGTGAACCTTGGCCCATAGGATTGTCACGCAGCAATTCCTCGATCATTTCACGCGATGTACCGTGAGAACATGCCAAAACCTCACTGCCCACATCATTGACGTCAACCACCGCGACGCCTACACCCAGTTTTTTGCTAAGACGTTCCACCAGTGATTGCGCCCGTGCTGGCGCCAGCACAATATATTGATTAAACGGGGGAATCGTCGTCGGCCCCGGCCCATCAATGGCCGCCACTTGCCGTCCGGCAATCCGATAAAAATCACCGGAACGCCCCACCACCCGGTCCAAGGCTCCAACAGATGCCGCCACTAAAATGCGCCCTAACCCTACTTCTCGGATTGCCATTTCCATGGTTTCCGGTCTTCTTAACCCCATACCATAGCCTAATTGGCGCACGTGTCGCGATAGGAAACGTGCCATAGGCCGCGGTTTAATGCTCTTAAGCAAAATGGCACGCCCTTCAGCTATAGCAACAATTTTTTCCCCCAATACCACCACATCTCCGGGTTGTACCCGACCCTCTAAATATGGCAATAAAGTTTGGTCTAGACGCTCTCCGGAACGCACTAAATGTGTTCGTACCACAAACCTGCGATACCGGGCGTTGCCTATTTCTCGGAGTGGTTTTTCCATCCACACGCCTACCGCTGGCTCTTGGTCAACGTCTGGGGTAACTTGAGGGTTTTCCGCCAATATCACGCACTCCTTTGCTAATAGATTAGGATGACAGCGTCTGGTATGACGCGGTACTTTACCGTATGCCCTGCCATTGGCGGTGCTACCGGAAATTTCGCGGAACCTAATGCCATGACTGGTTAATATCGGATCCGCATGGTCAACGAACCGACCATTTACCAATAATAGGTTTATTCGCGCAATTCAAGGGCGGTTTCCCGCATTTCATCTAAGAACCATGGCGCCGGTTATGGGGTTCGCAATAATTAAAGCAATCCACTGCTATAAAAATGACATGTATCGGCGGCGGATACCAACATTTCGTGCCAGTGTAGAGGAGGAAGCATATGGAATCACCGTTAATGAGCACAGAGACCGCCAATCCGCCGCTTTCGCTCCAAGACCAGGTGATTATCATCACTGGGGGCAATGGAGGGCTTGGTCGAGCTATCGCTTTCAAGTTTGCCGAAGCTGGTGCTCGCCTAGTTTTGGCGGCAACCAATCGCGACACTTTGGAGGAAACCCGACAAGAGTTGGAATTAGTCGGCACCAAGGTACTGACGGTACCCACGGATGTCCGCAATTCCACAGACATCACCCAACTCGTGCATGTAACCCGAGAGCACTTTGGGCAAGTTGATGTTTTAGTGAACAACGCGGGCATCTCAGGACCCACCAAGGCGGTCACTGACATTACCCTGGAGGAATGGAACCACACCCTTGACGTCAATCTCACCGGCGCTTTTTTAGCCTCGCAAGCCGTGCTGCCACTCATGATTGCCCAAGGTTACGGCAACATCATCAATATCTCCTCGATTTTCGGAAAACGCGGTTATCCCTATCGCAGTGCTTATGCTGCAAGCAAATGGGCTTTGATAGGCTTTACTCAAACGTTGGCCTTGGAAGTAGGCAAACATAACGTTCGAGTCAATGCCATCTGCCCTGGTCCATTAAAGGGAGATCGCATCGAGCGGGTATGGAAAGAAAGAGCGCGAGTACGAAACATTCCCTGGCGGGCCATCGAAGACAAAATGGTGCGCATGGCAGCCTTGCGTCGAATTCCGGAGTTGGAGGAAGCCGCCAGCGTCGCCCTATTTCTTGCATCACAGCAATCTTCAGCGATGACCGGTCAAGCCCTTAACGTTTCGGCAGGAACCGAAATGCGGTAGAGCGGCAGGAAGGAAGGTAAGGTTATGACAATTACCCGGACTTTAGGTTACCCTGCACGATTAGTTCACGCCCATGGACTATTGGCACAAGCAGTGGCAGAATTGGTTCCCGAACTTGGACCTCGCCCCTTTGTATTGTACGGTCGGTCCCAATCAAAGGTATTAGATTCTTTTTGCCATTGGCTGCCTAACGCCACGTTTTGTACCTATCCTGGCGGAGAACCTGAGTTAACCACTATTAATCAGCTATTGGATGGGCTTCAAGACGCAACTGCGATTCTCGCCATCGGAGGCGGATCGGTGTTGGACAGTGCCAAATTATTAGGCGTTTTATGGCCATTGACAAGGCAAGGCCTCAGATTGACGGACGTCATCACCACTCCTGACACAATCATTTCCGGACTTCCCGTGATTGCGGTACCGACAACCGCCGGCACCGGTTCTGAAGTCACTCCCTATCTCACCGTAACCTTGACCAACAGCAACGGCAGTTCCGAAAAACGTTTGCTGACCAGTCGTCACTTGGTTCCGCAAGTCGCAATATTAGATGCGACCCTGACACTCCACTTGCCAGAGGAGGTTACCCGCAACACAGGGATAGACGCCTTTACCCATGCATTAGAGGCATTTGTTTCCCTTAAGTCAAATCCTTGGTCCGATCCCTGGGCCTTGGCCGCAGTTTCCCAATTGTGGCTCACATTGCCCGTCGTGTTACGAGACCCTTTGAACTTTCCCGCCCGACAAATGGTCATGGAAGCGGCAACCATGGCGGGATTTGCTTTTGCTCACGCTTCAGTCGCCTTAGTCCACGGCATGTCGCGCCCTTTGGGAGCATGGTTTCATTTGCCGCACGGTTATGCCAATGCTATTTTACTCCCAACCGTAATGCGCTTTAGTTTGCCACACTTGGCCCCAGATAGGGAACGTCTTTTACGCAGTGCGCTCGAGTTGTCCGATGGCATTCCCTTGGCCGATGCGATTGAGGGCTGGTTAAAGGAGATGGGAGTTACTCCTTGGCCGGAACATCACGAAGCACGGAACCATCTTTTGGAGAGAGCTCCAACGATGGCTCATCAGGCGCTATCTAGCGGAAGCCCTGCCAATAATCCAAAAGTGCCCGATGTCGCCACCATTGTCCAATTGTATCAATCCCTGGCTACCGTCTAAACCCATTGTCACTGAGGAGGTTTCTTGCATGGGATCATCCCACTCGTCCACCACATCTGCCACACCTTGGTCTTTAGAAACCCAGACCATTTGGCAAGATACCCTCCAATATCACGCCGCTACAGCACGCCGGACATTGGCCTGGTATCACCCTGAGCATCAAACATGGCTTCGGTTTGACCCCCAAAATGATATCTGGAGCGGATATCATGGCACAACCGCGGACCGGACAACGAGTTCTTCCGCTGAGACTAAAGAGCCCTGGCATATGTTATTTGATGATCGCCAAGCCCCGTTTTATCAATGGTTCGTAGGTGGGATGACCAACGCGGGATACGTCGAAGTGGATCTTCCAGTCCTTGAGGGGTGTGGTCAGCACACGGCCTTGATCTTCGAGGGTGATCGCTGGGATCCCGAAAAATGCCAAGGCCAGGGTGGTCCGGTCGACATCCGTCACATTGATCGCCGACAACTGTTATGGGAAACCGCACGCCGTAGCCTGGTACTGAAAAACTTAGGGCTCCAACCGGGTGATCGAATAGCGCTTAACTGTCCTAACATTCCGGAACAAATTTTTTACATCGAAGCAGCCAAGAGGATGGGCATTATCTATACCCCGGTGTTCGGCGGTTTTAGCGACAAAACCCTTTCCGACCGCATTGAGGATGCCCAAGCCACCTTGGTGATTACCGCCGATGGCGGATACCGTAATGCTGAATTCGTGCCCTATAAAACCCAATACACTGACCCAGCACTTGACCGCTATGTTTCAGTGCGAAAAGCATTGGACGCACTAAAGACAGTTCTGAATCGCTATTTGCCCCCCGATGCTTCCATCCGCGCCCAACAATGGGCTGATTCCCGTTTATCCCAAGATTTAACGGTAGCGCCGGCTGAAGTAATGCACACTTTGGGTTATATCATTGACCGCTTGAGGTTTGATCCCCAGTTAAGCTACCAATTGCGGCGAACAATGCTGGAAGCCATGGCACACCTGCCCTCTC
>JAMCTO010000300.1 GCA_023381095.1 Bacillota bacterium | reverse complement strand
TTTGGACGACCAACGCACGAATACGAAAGTCCTTGTCGGGTCATGGCCTGCCACCACTTTGAAACCACCTTGACCCATCTAGGCAGTGCGTACACCCCCGGGCCACCGCGGCAATTGCAGTGCGGCATGTAATGGGGCGATCAGCCCGCATCCGCAGCTTGGCGGCCCAGAATGTAATATAGAATCATGCCGACAACGGGCAAAATTATAATTAGTGCCGTCCACCTTTCCCGCCGCCTTGACTTTTCTGCCCGATTGCTTCGGCAGCCGTCCACAGCCATATTTTTGGAGGATTTGACCGGAGGCCATGGGGAAATACGGTGCAAGCACCAACAGCACAACAAAAGAACCCGCCCTGTGCCCGCGCTCCCCTGTCATGTTCAGCCTCAATCCTGGGAGGCCGCCCACATCAGGGTGTAAAGAATGTATTGGATATCCAGATGAACCGCCAGAATCAGAGATTTTCGGAAGGATGAAAAGACGAGAAGGAATTGAATTAATTATGTCACAATTCGGCAGAAAATGCAAGCAGTGGATAGCGGAACGGCTCAGCGGCGACCAGAAGGCACGACCATATTCTATCCACCCCGCCGCATCGGAACCGAACACTACTGTCAATACCAGCCACTTTGGCTGACCGCAATCCCTTAACTGTTTTGTTTTTCTTGTTTGGCTTGACCAGATTGGCAAGTCTTAGCCGTTTTTTGGAACATTTCCCATGGCGACTAATATTTGGTATGATAATTTTGGATTATTGTAACAGTCACTAATTTCTTAATGAGCTTCTGCCTTCTCACTCTGTCGCTGGACAGAACTCATGAGAGCGTGAAAGGAGGAAACACTTATGGTACTGTCACCATTAGTCAGTCCGGCCATTGCATTGATTGCTGGAGTTATCATTCTTCTCCGACCCAAAGTTCTGAACTTTGTCGTTGCGATTTATCTGATTATCATTGGCCTCATCGGATTTATCCACTAGGTCCCGCTGCGGCGTCCTGTGGATTGCATAATGACTACTGCGGCGAGAACCATTTTCTGTCCCGAAGGGGATACTCCTAGATCACAGCCTATCATGGCTCGCGTTTCTCTTTTCGAGTCTGCCGACACCCCAAGAAGAAAGGCAAGAGCGCAAGAGAACGGGGCCCGCGTCTGGAGGCGCCCCCACCTCTGCTGGTTATTATGGATTTATCCCACAACAACCCTCTTTCGAGTCTGGGACAATTGATTGCTGCGAACATCATGGCTATGCCCAATTCCACGGGATATTTGCTCTCACAAACACAAAACAGCGGCGCGCCCAAAGATTGACGGCTCGGGCCCAACTCTGAGTGATCCCCAGTTTTTACCATGTTTGACGGGTTTGAAACCGCTGTCTCCGCGCTTTGGGCGTCTCGGATTCCGCCACGACCGTGGCGGCTGACGTTGTTCCGCGGCCGAACGGGAAATCGTGGCCAAACTAGGGGGGGCGGGAACTGGTGGCAGGGAATATTCGCGTGCCCATTGCGTTGTCATCTATGGGCACGCGGTGATCCGAGCAGGCTACCGCCTGCCGCCCGCTTTTTCTTGATGGGCGACTGGCCATCCGCGATATCGTGAGGGTCTAATCGCGGATCAGGTCGGAGCCGGAGCTGTTCCCACCGACGGGATTTGGGTGCGGAAATCTGTCTGTCGTCGGAAGATCATGCGCCACGACAGGCCGCCACGGGTCAACCCCCATAGGCCCAGCCGCCATAACGCATGGGTGCGGGTCTTCACGGTATTGGCGCGCCACTCGGAGGCCAGACCCCGGGCTTCCCTATCCCAACCCGCAACGTTCAGCCAATAGTAGGCCCAGGCGAACACCAACCACAGTCGATCCCATCGTTCGGCGGTCCCCAACTTGACGCAATCCAGATGGAATCCCTCTCCGGTGTCGTTCTTCTGGTCTTTATACGACTCTTCGCAGGTGAAGCGTTGGCCATAGCCTGCCACGATCGCCCCCGTGGGCCGCTCTGCCAGACCGGCAGACACCATGAGAAACCACGGATCCTGGTGATTCTGGTCAGCATAGACGACGAGCCGGCCCGCGTATGGCCCGTCTTCCGCCGCCTTGGCATATAAGACTTGCTCATCCCGTTGGACCGGACGCGACTTCCCTAAGATCGTCAAGGGTATCCAGCGTCCCGCCCATTGGACCAAGATATTCCCCTTCGTACGGATAATCCAGTCCCATCCGAGAGCGTCCAAGAACCGGAAAAAATGGGTCGTGGCAAAGCCGCGGTCCGCCAAGAGAAGGGGACGACACGTTGCGGGAAGGCACCGCGCCACGCGTTCGCACAAGGTGCGCTCGTACTCCCGCATCTGATCCTTCAGGTGCTCTTTGGCCACCGTCATCCAGGCAATCGGGATCGCGCGCCCATGGGCGCGCACAGTAATGCTGAGAATTTGGAACCGGCCATCCTTGGTCTTCGGATCCGTCCAATCCAACGTGAGATACACGCTCGCGGCGGACCCAATGACCGTCGCCATCAGGTCGGCAGTGGCGATCTCCTTATCAATACCGGGGTGTTGGCACCCACTCATTTTGTCATCACTTCGGCTAACTCGGATGTCATAAGATGGGGCGATTCAATCGGTGGCGTTGGACACCGCCTAGCGGCTGGGATTCACGCGGGCCTCACGGCCTAAAACCCCCATGGCCTAAGGCTACCATGAATGATGAGGGGAATCCACGGAGGACGCGGTAGATTCCTGGGGGTCAGAACACTCTCCCCTGAATGATGACCGCGACAGGGAGTTAAACCGATGACAAGAATTAGCCCAAACATCCCCCCCACGCCAGGAGGCCACACCCCTAGATTCTACCCATCGAGAACGCCAGGCCACTTATCGTTTCTGGCACCCGCAACTCACTATCCCCTTTCGCTATCGCCGTGAATGGCTGGAAGTCATGCAAGCCTTGAATCGAACGGGCAACACCCCTCGGCAGGTGCTCGTGCAGGTCGCACCAGCGCTCGGAACCCGCCGCCGATCGTTGAGATCGTGACGAATTCATGATGGCACACTGCCTCGTGAATATCCAGTCCCTTTTGCGATAAATTTTTTGCCTGGATAGTAGGATCTCCTATGGTGTCACGGTTTCAATCTTCGTGCTTCAGAGCTGAGCTTGTCATTTGTTTGTCAAAAATCTTGCCATGGTCCCGCTATGTATTCACTCATTTCACAAAAAATTACCAAGCCAAAGGTTCTTCCGTTACAATTTGCCGACGATCAACAGAATGCCCAATCCGACAAATGCAATACCAGCCCCTAAATGAATATACTGAGTTGGCACCATTTTGGTGATCGCCTCGCCGAAGACCACCCCTAAAAGAGCTGAAAGAGTTAGTGCCACTGCAGCACCAACAAAGACCGATGTCCCCCCCCCCC
>JAMCTO010000299.1 GCA_023381095.1 Bacillota bacterium | reverse complement strand
CACATTTCTAGAAATGATGCGGCAAAGTCAGGGGCGTCGGCTGCACCTCTTGGGCCTCTTATCCCCGGGCGGCGTTCACAGTCATCAGGAGCACTTAGCGGCGCTGCTGTTATTAATCGCGCAATATGGCCATCCTCTCGAGGTATATTTGCATATCTGGCTGGATGGACGAGACGTTTCGCCCGAGAGTGCTGCATCATTTCTAGAAATGTGAGATTCTCGGTCAATGTCCCGTCTTCGATGGCATCATTGATGCGAACCAAGTTTTGTTGAATGATGCGGCCGGCACCAATGGTTAAGTGACCCACATTAGAATCACCCATCTGATTTTCCATGAGCCCCACCGCGTTGCCATGAGCTGCCACCAACGCGCTGGGATATTCTTGTGCCAAGCGTTCCATATTTCGTGCCGGTGCACTGCTAATCGCGTTGGTGGGACCTGATTCTGCCTGTCCCCACCCATCCAGCACCGCCAATACCACAGGTTTAACCACCATTTTCTCCTTCTTGGTGCACCAGGCTTTCCATCATTGCCACCATGGTTTCGACGTCTAACGAGGCACCGCCAACCAAAGCGCCATCAATGTCTGGAGCCTCGGCAAATTCCCGAATGTTTTTGGGGGAGACGCTCCCTCCATACAAAATGCGTATACTATCCGCCACCTCAGAAGAAAATTGTTCGCTGAACTGGTGGCGAATGGCAGCAGCTACTCCATTGGCGTCTCGTGCCGTCGGCACCTTGCCACTGCCAATGGCCCACACCGGTTCATAAGCCACGGTGAGTTTGATTGCGTCATAGGTTGCCAAACCTTGCAACACGGCGCCTATTTGCCTATGCATGACAGCCAGTGTCTCTTCCCGTTCACGTTCCTCGGCAGTTTCACCCACACATAAAATGGGATGAAGATGCGCCGATATCGCGGCCTGGACCTTGGCTGCTACCAGCTCATCGCCTTCTCCAAAATGCTGGCGGCGTTCGGAATGCCCCACCAAAACGTACTCCGCTCCCGCCTCCCGCCACAAATATCCGGACAGGGCCCCGGTCATGGCACCTTCGGTACCCAAATCCAGATTCTGAGCCCCGATTTGAATGGGACTTCCGGAAAACCGCTGGCTCAAAGGCCAAAGCGCCAATGCTGTGGGGAAGATCATCACATCGATGGCCGAGTACGCGTCGGCATCATAGCGACGCAACAACTCCCGGCCAAAAGCCAATGCCGCGGGTACTGTCTTGAACATTTTCCAGTTGGCAGCCAACAACACACGTCGCATCATCGTAGTTCCTGCCCCTCATGCGTCAAAGCCGCCACCCCGGGCAAGGTCTTCCCTTCGAGAAATTCCAGTGTTGCTCCTCCCCCGGTGGAAACGTGGGTCAGTTTGTCCGCTACTTGCGCCTTATGCACTGCGGCCACAGAATCTCCTCCGCCGACCACGACTTTCGCGGACAGAGTGGCCAGAGTGTGGGCCACGGCCATGGTAGCACCTGCAAATGCATCCCATTCAAAGACTCCCATAGGCCCGTTCCACAGCACCGTGCGCGCCGGTGCTAATTGCGCCTCGATTTGCGATATGGTGCCGGGGCCTAAATCCAATGCCATGTCCCGATCGCCAAGTTGGCCAACCGCCACGACGCGATGGGGCGCATCCGCCCGAAACTCAGTGGCCACCACAAGGTCGGATGGGAGTATTACCGGAATATTTTTGGCTTGCGCTTGGGCCAGCAGATGTTGCGCGGTAGGTAATACCTCCGGTTCCACTTTGGATTCGCCCATGAAAAATCCCTGGGCGGCTAAAAATGTATTGGCCATGCCTCCGCCAATGATGAGGCCGTCCACCTGGTCCAGAAGGTTGCCTAATAACGTGACTTTGTCACTGACCTTGGCTCCGCCAATGATCGCCCAGTAAGGACGATCCGGGTGTCCCAGAATTTCACTCAGCACCGTTAATTCGCGTTCCATCAGACGTCCCGCGTACGACGGCAGATACTGGGGCACACCGACCATGGAAGCCGATGCCCGGTGAGCAGTGCCAAAAGCGTCATCAACGTAATAGTCAGCCAAATGCGCCAACATTTGCGAAAACCCGGGATCATCCGCCTTCTCTCGGGGGTCAAACCGCAAGTTCTCCAGCATTAAAATCGTTGCCGGCGCCATTCTTTGAATCGCTGAGTCAACTTCGTCCCCGACAATGTGATCCACAAAAGACACCGCATTGGGGAGCAGCGTCTGAAGATACGCGGCTACCCCCCGAAGGCTGTCTTGCGAATTTGGCGTCTTGGGACGTCCCCGATGACTCATTACGATAACACGGGCCTGCCGTTGCAAAAGAAACTGCAATGTGGGCAAGGCACCTCTGATCCGTGTATCGTCTGTGATCATCCCGGTAGTGGCATCGATCGGCACATTGAAGTCTACGCGTACCAATACCCGCTTGCCCTCGATATTGGGCATATCGTCCAGTGTGTGAAATGACGGCATTGACTACACGCCCTTTCGCGCCACAAGCCCTGTCAAGTCCACCAAACGGTTGGCATAGCCCCATTCATTGTCGTACCATGACAGCACTTTGACCATATGGTCACCGATCACCATAGTTTCCGGTCCATCAACTATACTGGAACGCGGATCTCCCTTGAAGTCCATCGAAACCAGTGGTTCCTCGCTATATCCCAAAATCCCCGCCATGGATCCCAACGATGCCTCTTTAAATGCCTGATTGGCCGCTTCTTTGGATACCGGCTTTGCTGTATTCACTGTCACATCAACAATGGAGACCACTGGTGTCGGCACTCTCAGGGACATGCCGTTCAATTTGCCTTTCAGTTGAGGCAAGACCAAGTGCAATGCACGAGCCGCTCCAGTACTGCTGGGGATAATGTTCATGGCGGCGGCACGGGCCCGCCGGAAATCGGAATGTGCCAAATCCAGCAAGCGTTGGTCATTGGTGTAACTGTGTACCGTGGTCATCATGCCCGATTCGATTCCGAAACTTTCATCCAAGACTTTGCACACCGGAGCTAAACAGTTGGTGGTGCAAGAGGCATTGGAAATGATGAAGTCAGTTTCCGGGTTATAGTTTTCATCATTGACACCTAAAACAATCGTAATGTCCTCTCCCTTGGCCGGAGCCGAAATAATAACCCGTTTGGCTCCCCCGCGGTCGATATGGGCACGGGCTTTGGCGGCATCGGTAAACAGCCCCGTGGATTCCACCACAATGTCCACTCCCAAGTCACGCCAGGGAATTTGCCCGGGATCCCGTTCGGCCAACACGCGGATGGTACGGTCACCGACAATTAAATCGGTGCCTTCAGTACGCACTTCTTGGTCAAACACGCCGTAGTTGGAGTCATACTTGAGGAGGTGCCCCACCGTTGCCGCATTAGTTAAGTCGTTAATCGCGACAATTTCAAAGTCTTGTTGTTGCTGCGCAATGCGAAAGAAACGACGGCCAATACTGCCGCCTCCATTGATTCCTACTTTTACCACTATAGTCCCTCCTCATCAGTAGTCCCGCCGTGAAGCGGCACCGTAATGCTATTTTAGCGAAAAAACGCCATGACTCACAGCTACCAAAGCCTAGTCATTCAATTCCTTGCGTTCCCCTGTGACCATGTAAATCACCCATTCCCCAAGATTGGTCGCGTGATCTGCAACCCTCTCTATATAGTTTGCCACAAAAAGCAAATGAATGGCTTGAGGCACGGTCTCTGGCCGTTCTTGCATCAATCCCTGTAAATCGTCAAAAATCCGTGAATAGAGATGATCTACATCATCATCAAGCCGAATCATGGTCACCGCTTCTTCCAAACTGCGATGAATATAGGCATTTAACGCCAAACGCACCATGGAGCTGGAAAGGCGGGCCATTTCAGGAATATCCACCAAGGGCTTTACCAAGGGCTCATGGCCCAACCGTACCGTCACCTCGGCAATATCGGCGGCATGGTCTGCCATCCTCTCTAAGTCCGTAATAATTTTTAAGATGGTGGACACGATGCGCAAATCTCCGGCCAGCGGCTGCTGCAGCGCCAAAAGTGTTAGGCAACGCCGTTCAATGTCAATTTCCATGGCATCAACCCGGTCATCATCGGCAATGACCATGTCCGCCAATGTGAGATTCCGCTCCGTAAGTGATTTCACAGCGCGACGAATTTGGTCCTCAACCAAGGCTCCCATGCGAATTAACTCCTGGTCCAGTTGTTGCAATTCCGCACGAAACGATTGACGCAGCATCCAGCACCCTCCTACTCATAACGCCCGGTGAGAAATTCTTCGGTAGCCGACTGCCTCGGTGTAGTAAACACTTCTTTGGTGGGCCCCAGTTCCACTAAACGACCTTCACGAAAAAAGGCGGTAAAATCCGACACCCGAGCCGCTTGTTGCAGGTTATGGGTGACCAAAATTACGGTGTATTGTCCCTTAAGCGCCAAGACTAATTCCTCGATTTTTGCGGTGGACAAGGGATCCAAAGCAGACGTCGGCTCATCCATCAACAGCACCTGGGGGGAAACCGCAAGCGCGCGGGCAATGCAAAGGCGTTGCTGCTGACCACCGGAAAGCGAGCTGGCAGGGCGCCGCAATTTCCCACGCACCTCATCCCAAAGCGATGCTTGTTTCAAACTCTCTTCTACCAAAATCCGCAATCGATTCGAGTTTTTGACGCCTTGCAGCCGCAGGCCGTATGCCACGTTATCAAACACGCTAAAGGGAAATGGGTTGGGGTGCTGAAACACCATCCCTACTTTTTGCCGCAATTCTACCAAGTCCACGTGGTCTCCGATGACTTCGAAGTTGCCTACTTGGACTTGCCCTTTGATGTGAACCCCGGAAGCACGGTCGACCAAGCGGTTTAAAACTCTTAGCAACGTTGACTTTCCGCACCCTGAAGGACCAATCACCGCCAGTACCCGCCCCCCAGGCACCGTCATCGAAACGTCTTTCAGAACCCATTGATCCCGATACGCTACCGACAATTGCGTCACATTGATGTGGGGCGCTTCATTGTCCACTCGATACCCCCCGAGTGTCATATTTCTCACGGACTCTCCCTAATGTTACCAGACAAACGTGCTGCTTGTTGTCAGATTTTCTTTAAGGCATCCATTGGTTTTAGCCAGTGTGCGAGTTTTTGGGTGAGATACAACACCAATCCTACGAGTAACAATAGCACCACTCCGGTGGCCGCGGCCTGGGCGTCGGCGTGAGGGGCCACTGATTCGGTCCTGAGATACCATAAATGCACCGCCAAAGTTTCCCCGGGTGCAGACCAACCCCAGTGCTGAGATACATTGATCCCGGCCGTGAAAATCAAGACCGCTGATTCCCCCATGAGCCGAGCAATCGCCATCCCCAAACCAGAAACCAACGCAGGCAGTGCGCTCGGCAACACCACGCGCAACAGCGTCAAGTACTTGGTGGCGCCTAAGGCCAGCGACGCTTCGCGAAAACTGTCTGGTACCCCGCTTAATGCCGCGACGCTGACATCCACGACAAACGGCCAGTTTACCACAGCCAACGCGATGACCCCAGCTCCCACCGACAAGGGCCATCTCATCCCTACAATGACCCATTCAAAAACCATCAGGCCAATCACAATAGTCGGGAGACTTAGCAGCGTATATCGCATGCGATCAAAGACCAAAAGGAAGCCAGGTCGCGCCCCGTATTCGATGCGCAATATCGCCGCTGCTAAGCCTAAGGGAATGGTAATTGCAGATGCCGCTCCTACCATCAACAAGGTGTTTAGCAGTTCCGGCCCGACTCCGCCCAAAGAACTCAGTTCTGAAGGTGTTCTCCACAAAAATCTCAGAGAAATCTGAGGTAGCCCCTGCCACACCAGATCTCCAAGAAGAAGGCCAAACACTACTGTAGTCAAGAGGCTTCCAACCACCGCCAATCGATGCCAGGTGGTACCTTTCACCCGACTTCCCTCCCGCCAATCCGCTCCACCAACAAAACCAAACCATACATCGCCACAAGCAACAAGAGGGCCATCACATCAAGAACACGATGACCAAAAGCCCCTGGCGGCAAAAGACCAATATCATTGAGAATCTCACTGGTCAAAGTAGCCCCTGGCGCCAACAGACTATGGGGAAAAAAGGGTTGCCCCCCAATAACCATTTGCACCGCCATGGTTTCCCCCAAGGCACGGCCAACCGCGACAATTCCCGCCTCCGCCAGCGGAGCCCGAATCGACTGCAATACCACCCGTCCTAAAGTTTGGTCCGGCGTGGCTCCTAGAGCCAGCGACCCCTCAACCCATCGCTCCGGCACCCGCATTGCCGCGTGAATTGCCAAAAGACTTAGGGTGGGAATAATCATTACGGCCAAAACCATACCCGCTGCCGCCAAACTAAATCCGCTGCCCCCTCCTAAATTTCTGACCAAAGGCACAACCATGGCTAGACCCCACCAGCCAAAAATCACCGATGGAATAGCCGCCAGGCTCCCCACCGCCTGACGAATTTTTGGCAGCCATCGGCGTGGCAGCACCATCGTTGCAGTGATAGCTACCGACAGTGCCAGCGGGTAGGCTAAAATCACAGCGATGAGAGTCACCGCAAGAGAGCCGGCAATAAAGGGCAACAAGCCAAATTGGCCTTTAATGGGATGGTATTGCAACCCCAAAATCGTCCTATTCAAACCATGTCGCAAGAAAAACTGCAGCGCTCCCCAGCCTAATGTGCCCCAAAACGCAAATCCTAGGGCAATTAACAGGGCTGCCGCTGTCAAAAATAGTCCATGCTGTACCCGTTCTGTGCGGAGATTCTTTTGATGCACCGTCATGGCTGTGCCGGATAGATGCCGAACTGTGCTTTTGTCGGAGAACGACTAAGATCCGATGCCAATTGCTTGACAATTGCGGGAGCACTTTTGCGCACATACAACGTCGGCTCGGTGTAATATGGCCAGCGATTCCTCCGCCTCAGGTCAAATCGGCTGCTGCCCACGGCCATCACCACGACTCCTTTCAAATCTGGTCTCCACTCCACGTATCCTAAGGCGCCGGGAGTGCCCATCACCGTTTTATACAAGGCGCCATTGGACAGTTGAATAATAGCACGCGGCGAAACCGATCGCCCTTTGAGAATCTGCCTCTCAATCATAAAGCGAGCCCCAGAACTTAATGGGCGGGAAACGACGATCACGGGAGTGTTCTCGCCTCCTACTTGGCGCCAATTTCCGATATCGCCCACCAACAATCGCTGAAGTTGTGGTGGCGAAACCTTGTTCACTCCAATGTGGCAGTTGCCAATGAACAGCACCGGAAGCCTCCCTAATGGGTAGCCAAGCATGGCGGCAGACATCACTTGGGGTGGCTCAATGTCCGACATCCCGATATCTGCCCGCCCTTGCAGCACGGCTGCCAACCCAGCCCAAGAGCCGCCTCCGGTTATGGACACCCGAATTTTTGGATGCCTGGCCTCCCATCGCGGCAACTCCTCTTTAATCACCGGAAGCAGAGCGCTGGATCCTGAAATGGCTATATGCGCCGAAGGTTCTGGTATTCCTCTATGGCTGAGCCATACCGCCATCCACCATTGTAGAAAGAACATAACCCTAGTGTCCCAGAAGATGGCGTTCTAATCCGAAAACCTTGGCAACCATACCGTAAATATGGTTCCTTGTCCCACCTGACTACTTACTTCTATGCGGCCTTGATGCAATTCCATGATATGTTTTACGATGGCCAATCCTAGACCTGTGCCGCCTGACGCCCTGGAGCGTGCCCTGTCCACGCGATAGAACCGCTCAAAAATTCGCGATAAATCTTGCCCCGGAATTCCGATACCGGTATCTTTTACGGATACTCCCACCATTGGGTTGCCCGGTTCTGACGCGAGTTTAATGGTAATCATACCGCCCGCCGGGGTGTACTGCACTGAATTGGAGATTAAATTTAAAAACACCTCGGCCAGCAGGTCGGGATCTCCCGCCACTAATGGAATATGGCTGGGCAATTGGTTATCAAACACCAGTTCTGCCGACTGGGCCCGTGGACCTAATTTGACTAAAATGGACTCGATGAGGACCGGAAGATCCACCGGTATGCGATTGACGGGGAGCGAATGATGCTCCATCCGCGACAAAGCCAGCAGATCGTCGACCAGGTGGCTCATTCGTGTCGCTTCTTCGTGGATAAGCCGAATAAATCTACGCGCGGTGTCAGGATCGGGATCGTCTTGCAGGGTTTCGGTAAATCCGCGAATAATCGTTAGAGGTGTTTGCAATTCATGGCTAACATTGGCGACAAAATCCTGGCGCATCCGCTCGGCCTGTTTTTGTGCTGACACATTGCGTGCCACAAGAACAGCGCCAACGCCTCCCAAGGGTTGGTTTAACGCTGCAACCGTGACTTCCACGACTTCATCATCGTCGACATCATGCGGGCTCCAGAGCACCGTCTCGGTGCCCCCATTTTGGGTCACCTGATGGACTGCGTCGTCTATTGCCACATCGCGGATCACTTCAAGCAAATGCCTTCCCATCACATCTTGGGCATCAATCGCAAACAATTGATAGGCTGCCTGGTTAATTAGGGTAATGGTCAATCCATGGCTGAGGATAATAATGCCATTAGCCATGCTGGTTAAAATGGCCTCGAGTCGTTCTTTATCTTGCTCTAAATCTTCTGTCCGTTCTTTCAACGCTTCTGCCACCCGGTTCATTCCATGGGCCAGTCGGTCCAACGGATCGGCCTGATCTAAATAGACCCGGGCCTCCAAATCTCCCGAGGCCCAACGATCCACGGTGTTTTCCAATTGCACAATCGATTCGCCTAAAAATGTGTCCTGTGTCTTCAGATGCAACACCAGCCTAATCGTCCATACCCAAGCCACGGCCGCCAAAATCACTGCGCCTAGCCGTGCATGCGGCAACGCCGCCAGCCAGGCAGCCACCGACAAAGCCAAAGCTGACAAGATAGGCGTCGCATAATGCCGCAGTCGCATCCCATTCACGATTCGCGAAACCGATATCCCACACCACGCACGGTCTCGATAAAGCGCGGACTTTGCGGGTCTTCCAATAATTTTTCACGCAGATGTCGCACATGCACATCCACCGTGCGGGCATCGCCAAAAAAATCCTGTCCCCAAACCCGCATCAACAAGTCGTCACGCGTAAAAGCCCTTCCCGGATTTTTGGCCAAGATATGAAGGAGTTCAAATTCGGTAAACGTAAGATTTAAGGTTCTCCCGTCCAGGGAAGCAACCCGCCGGTCCGGATCTACCACGAGTCCGGTCCGAGTGATTTCCTGGGATTCACTCCCGTCATCCTCGCGAGCTCGGGTACGTCTTAAGATGGCTTTGACACGAGCCACCAGTTCTCGGGGGGAGAATGGCTTGGTCACATAATCGTCGGCTCCCAGTTCCAAACCGAGAACCCGGTCCACCTCATCTTTTCGCGCAGTCAACAAGATAATAGGGATCTCCGTTTCCCGGCGCAATTGGCGGCACACATCCAAACCCGACATACCAGGCAACATAACATCTAGCACCACTAAATCCGGTGCGTCACGACGCGCCATTTTTAACGCCTCGGCACCGTCATGGCTTACCATGACGTCAAATCCTTCGCGGGTTAAATTGTATGACACAAGCTCCACAATCGCCGCTTCGTCGTCCACGATGAGCACGCGCTGTCCCATAGTTATTCCGCTACCGGAGCCTCCTCCACGACAATCCGTCGCGCATGAATTTTGACAGTTCCCACATTGACCGCTGTCATCTCTTCTAACATATCATGCACGCTTTTTTGGGTTTCCTCCAACACCTGGAAAATATTCCTTCGGGTCCCCAGCCATACTTCCATTTCGATGGAAAGAAATCCCCCATTCGATTGTACCACTGTTCGCACGACACGCGAGATCCCAGGGGTGTTGCGACCAATGTGACTCGCCACCGCTGCGATCACCGTATCAGCAATATAAAATTTTCCCAAAGACGAATAGGTCGGACGCACAATGGATTTTTCCACGACCATTTGCCGATGGCGCCCGCGAAACATGAATCTTAAAGGGTCAACCCAGTATCCCCCAAAGCTTTTCTTTACTTCCATGGCCGGTGCCGGGATCACATGCTTGCCTTGCTGCCGACGCACCTGTTGGGCTACTTGGCGTTCTTCCAATGTCGTGACCTGTTCGATGCGAATCCAGTTAATGGGCTGCTGGTTTAAGTCTAACGCTGCCAAGATGTGCCGAATCATTTCTTTAGATGTCCCTAAAATCAGCACATCGTGCGGAGCCAATCGTTTCAAGCCGTCTTTTACCGCTGCGGCATGATCTTCGTCAGCCAGAATAGCCCGTTTTACGGCCGCCACCCGGGTGGCCTCTCGCTTAGCGGAGACTCCTGCCACAATGCGTCCGTCTACAATTAACAAACCATCGTCGATGATGCTGTCGGCATTGATTTGTTCGGCCACCATTGAAGCCCGATGACTTTTGCCGGTTCCGCTCGGTCCAACCAGAGCATGAATATTCACTGATGTTGGCTCCCCGCTGCTCGCAACAACTCGGCAATCAACATAATCCGCGGGGATACAAACTGCCACTCGATGTGCTCATGGCGTGCATGCGCCCCCCGGCCGACGGCGCCCAGACCATCCAGAGTGGGCGCAAGGGCCGCAGTGAAATTTCCGTCGCTGGCGCCCCCCACTCTCAATCCCAACAACTCTTCTCCAGTCTCGCCCCGCCATATTTTCCGCGCTCGATCAAACCACCGGTTTGATGCGGGAGTGGATTCCATGGGAGGTCGATTGAAGCCTCCGCGATATTGCACTCGGATATGCTTGTCAAACACGGGCGGATGAGCCAGGGTGCTTTCAATTCGGTCCATCTCTCCTGCGGTTTGCACCCGAACATCAATACCCATGGTCGCTTGTCCGGCAACGACATTGGTTCGGGTCCCGCCGGTAATGGTCCCCACATTAACGGTGGTGCCCAGTACATGATTGGCCAATGTTGTCAGCCACAGAATTTGCTGTGCAGCTTCGCGAATGGCGCTGGCGCCTTTGTCGGGGTCGAGTCCAGCATGGCTCTCAACCCCGACAATTTCACCTACAAAATCCCCGACACCAGATCGTGCTGTTTTTAGCGCCCCTCCCGGCATTCCCGATTCCAGCACCAACACCAAGTCCACTTCGCGAGCCCGTGATTCAATTACCGACCGGCTGGCGTCACTGCCCACCTCTTCATCGGGTGTCACTAAGAAGTGAAATGGAAGATCTTCGGGAAGTTGGCGAATCGCATATAGCCCCATGGCTAATCCGGCTTTCATGTACTGGGCACCACCGTT
>JAMCTO010000298.1 GCA_023381095.1 Bacillota bacterium | reverse complement strand
CCGCGCAATTACGGCGTCAAGAGGGCGTGGTGATGACTTCGTTGGGGGAGGGGTCCACCAATCAAGGGGAATTTCATGAAGGGATGAATTTTGCGGCGGTACATCGTTTGCCATTAATCATTGTTGTCGAAAACAACGGTTTTGCCATCTCGGTGCCCCAGTCCAAAGAAATGGCCATTACCGATGTGGCTGTGCGAGCGCAAGGGTATGGGATGCCAGGTGTGGTGGTTCGCGGGTCGGATTTGTTGGCGGTGTTTGAAGCTACCCGCGAAGCAAGGAAACGGGCTTTGGCAGGGGAAGGCCCGACATTGATTGAAATTAAGACCCATCGTTTTACGCCTCACTCCAGCGACGACGATGATCGATCATACCGAACTGCCGAAGAGTTAAAAGCGGAGAAGAAGGATGATGCCATCCATCTGTTTCGTCAGTGGATGATAGAACAGCAACTGTGGGACGAGCAGCGCGATCGCCGGCTGCGTCAACGCGTTAAACATGAAGTGAATGACGCAACCGATTTTGCGGACGCTGCCCTATACCCGGATCCGAGCACGCTTTTGGCACATGTCTACGATGATTAGTGCTAACAGGTGTGAGGGAAAGAGAAAGGGGACATATAGGTGGCAGACAATAATGTGACGCCAGAATTTCAAAAGGACATCTACTATCATATGGCGCTGGCGCGAGCCGTCGACGACCGGATGTGGATTTTAAATCGCCAGGGGCGGGCCCCGGTGGTGTATTCATCAAACGGGCACGAAGCGGCGCAGGTAGGCTCAGCGTTTGCTCTCAATCGTGGAGAAGACTGGATTGTGCCATATTATCGGGATTTGGCGTTAGTATTGGCGTATGGCATGACTCCCAGGGAAGTCATGCTCCATCTTTTAGGGAAAGCGGAGGACCCCAATTCCGGTGGCCGTCAAATGCCGGCTCACTGGGGACTGCACCGTCTCCACATCATGACCACGGGTTCGGTAGTGGCAACGCAAGATATTCATGCGGCAGGCCTCGCTTTGGCTTCTAAGGTGTTAAAGGATGGTCGGGTGTCGGTCGCCTATTTCGGGGAAGGATCGACCAGCCAAGGTGAGTTTCATGAAGCCCTGAACTTTGCCTCCGTGCACAAATTGCCGGTGATCTTTTTTTGTGAAAATAACGGGTACGCTATTTCGGTTCCCGCAAGAAAACAAATGGCGGTCATGGATGTCGCTGCTCGTGCATCGGGTTATGGTATGCCGGGGGTTATCGTAGATGGGAACGATCCCTTAAAGGTCTATGAGGTGACCAAACTGGCGCGAGAACGGGCGTTGGCAGGGGATGGCCCAACATTAATCGAGGCCAAAACCTATCGGTTTGTTCCACATTCCAGTGATGATGACGATCGGGTCTATCGCAGCCGGGAAGAGGTTGCCGAATGGAAGAAACGGGATCCGCTGGTCACGTTTGAAAAATATTTATTAGACAATCAGATCCTGTCTTCTGAGGAACTCACGGCAATGCAACAAAAAATTAAGGATGCCGTAAATGATGCGACAGATTACGCCGAAAAGGCAGCGTTGCCCGACCCGAGTACTCTCGGGCTCTATGTGTATCATCAGTAAAAACCATTCTCTAAGGACGGCTCCTCAACAGGAGCAACCTATCGAAGGAGGGCAGACCCGGCAAATGAGAATGGCCACCTAAAGCCTGAAGGCCGGGGACACTAATGGCAGTAATGACCTATCTTGAAGCGATTCGCGAAACGCTTCGTCAGGAATTGCGCCGCGACGATCGCATGATTATTTATGGAGAAGATGTTGGAGTGCGAGGTGGGGTGTTTCGGGTCACCGAAGGGTTGCAAGCGGAGTTCGGGGAAGACCGTGTGATTGACTCCCCATTGGCTGAAGCCGCCATTGTCGGTACTGCGATTGGAGCGGCTATCAACGGATTGCGGCCGGTGCCGGAAATTGAGTTCGCCGATTTTATTTTCCCTGCCATCAACCAAATCGTGCAAGAGGCTGCTCGCATACGGTATCGATCTAATGGAGATTTTGGGGTTCCTCTGGTCATCCGGGCACCTTTTGGCGGTGGCGTCCATGGCGCCCTCTATCATTCCCAAAGCGTCGAGGCGCTATTTGCCCACGTTCCCGGACTCAAAGTCGTGATTCCCGGAACACCATATGATGCTAAAGGGTTATTGGCATCGGCTATCCAAGACGAGGATCCGGTGCTGTACTTTGAACATAAGGCCGCTTACCGTTCATTAAAGGGCGAGGTTCCTGATGAACGTTATCTCATTCCGATTGGTAAAGCTGACGTGAAACGTCAGGGCAACGATCTCTCGATTATTACCTACGGTCTTATGGTGAGTTATGCTCAGCGTGCAGCCGAGACTCTAGAAAAAGAAGGAATTTCGGTAGAGATTTTGGATCTGCGCTCGATTCGCCCCTTGGATGGGGAAGCGATTTTAGAAACCGCTAAGAAAACCGGCAAGGTTTTGATAGTGCACGAAGACAATTTGACTGGCGGTATCGGAGGCGAAGTCAGTGCATTGATTGCCGAGCACGCCTTGTTTTATCTGGATGCTCCCATAGTGCGCCTGGCGGGACCGGACGTTCCGGCCATGCCATATAGTCCGCCCTTAGAGCACGCGTTTATGGTTACCCCGGATAAAATTGCCGAGGCATCTCGTAACTTAGCGAAGTTTTAAGCGACGGAACGGAGGAGGGATAGGCATGGCGGAAACAGTACGAATGCCCCAATTGGGAGAATCGGTCACTGAAGGCACAATTGGCCAATGGTTGAAAAAAGTTGGAGACACGGTCGAGAAATATGAGTCATTGCTTGAGGTATTAACCGACAAGGTGAATGCTGAAGTGCCATCGCCAGTTGCGGGGACAATGTCCAAAATTTTAGTCGAAGAGGGTACCACAGTGGCCATTGACACCCCCATTTGTGAGATTGCGGTGGAGGGCGAGGATGCGCCAACTGATGAAGCCTCTGAGGCTGCCTCTGCGTCAGCAGTGGCGGCAGTCGACGTCGGTAACGCAGCGCCTGTGCCAGACCAGCCCGCGGCATTGGACAACGCGCTCCGGGGCAGGTATTCTCCGGCGGTGCGCCGTCTGGCGCAAGAAACCGGGATTAATCCAGCAGCTGTTCAGGGCACGGGTGCCGGGGGACGCGTGACCCGAAACGATATTCTGGCAGCGGCCGAGCATGGCCCGGAAAAATCGGAAATGGTTACGGTCACCTCTGAAGTGAGCCCGCCTCAAACGGCTCAACAAGCTGCTCCGTCGGATCTCGCAGCCATCGCTGGAGCGGCCGCCGTCGTAGAGGATGCGGATACTTTGGTTCCGGTCACCAATGTGCGCAAGGTGATTGCCGAACGCATGGTCCGTTCGAAACAAACCGTGCCCCATGCTTGGCTGATGGTGGAAGCGGACGTAACGGGATTGGTGGCACTTAGGGAGCGCTTGAAAGATGAGTTCAAGACTCGCGAAGGGGTTAGTTTGACATACATGCCGTTTATGTTAAGGGCGGTTGTCGAAGCATTGCGCGCAGTCCCTATCATCAATGCTCAGTGGAACGGCGATAGCATTGTGATGAAAAAGCGCATTAATATTGGGATGGCGGCCGCTACGGATCGCGGTTTAATCGTTCCGGTAATCAAGGATGCAGACCAAAAGAACATTGTGGGGCTGGCTAAAGCAAGTCAAGACTTGGTTAAGCGTGCGCGTACGGGTCGTCTTACGATGGACGATTTGACAGGCGGCACCTTTACCGTGGACAACACGGGAGCAGTGGGCACAGTGTTGACATACCCCATCATCAACGCTCCCGAAGTCGCTATTGTAACTATGGAGTCGATCATAAAGCGTCCGGTTGTGGTGGGAGATATGATCGCGATCCGCTCCATGGTTAACATCTGCCTTTCGTTTGACCATCGTGTAGTGGACGGAGCAGAAGCTGGTCAATTTGTCGGCGCCATCAAAAAGCATCTGGAGTCTCTGACCCCGCAAACCTCGATATATTAAACAAGCGTGGTTGGGTTGTTCGGCTGAAAGGAGTCTTAAGAATGGAGTCTCTACCAATTCTTCACACGGAGCGCAGCGAGCCGCGAAAACAAAATTTGCCGCCTTGGTTAAAGATTCGTCTTACTCAAGGGGCAAACTACACCGAATTAAAAAATCTGATGCGCTCACAAACGCTGCACACCGTTTGTGAAGAAGCGCTCTGTCCCAATATTTTTGAGTGTTGGGAATCTAGGACCGCCACCTTTCTTATCCTAGGTGACATCTGTACTCGAAATTGCGGTTTTTGCGCAATTACCACTGGACGGCCCACCCACTTAGATCGTGAAGAACCGTTTCGGGTGGCGGAGACGGTTAAAACCATGGGATTGAACCATGTGGTAATTACCTCAGTAACCCGCGACGATCTAAAAGATGGTGGTGCTGAGATTTTTTCCCGCACCATTGAGGAAATTCGGCGTACCGTTCCGGGGTGTGGGATCGAAGTTCTGACACCGGATTTTCTCGGCAATTGGGATGCGGTAGCGGCGGTAACAACGGCACGACCTGATATTTACAACCACAATACCGAAACGGTGCCTCGGCTCTATCGTCGCGTACGGCCCAAGGCTCGTTATGAAAGAACTTTGGAGTTATTGCAGCGGGTAAGGGCTCAGGATCCGACTATTGTCACCAAGTCTGGGATTATGGTGGGACTGGGAGAAACCCGTGAAGAAATACATCAAGTGTTGGTTGATATGCGGGCTCATCATATCGATGTCTTAACCGTGGGGCAGTACTTGCGTCCGGATCAAAAGCATCTTCCTGTAGAGAAATTTTACACACCCGAAGAGTTTTTAGAAATCAAAACGGAAGCTGAGGAGCTCGGATTTTTGCATGTGGAATCAGGTCCTTTGGTACGTAGTTCCTACCATGCGGCATCTCAGGTTCCGGCATCGGTCGGGGGGTAGTCTAGATGCGCGAGGCTTGGATTGTGGATGTGGGGGAAATGGCCTACCGACCGACGTGGGACTTACAGCGTCGAGTTAGCGCAGCGGTTTTGGCCGAGCGTATCCCTGACACAGTACTTTTGGTGGAGCACCTGCCGGTTTATACCCTGGGAAGGGCGGCACACGGCCAGTTTACCAATTTAGTGTGGAACTTTGAGCATTTGGCTCAGGAGGGTATCGAGTTGGTGGAAGTGGACCGCGGTGGCGACATCACCTATCACGGGCCCGGGCAATTAGTGGGGTATCCCATTTTGCATCTTACCTGGTATCACAATGACTTGCATCGGTACTTGCGGATGTTGGAAGAAGCCATCATCAAGGCGCTGGCGGAATTTCACATCGAAGCCAGCCAGATGCCGCCGCATACCGGAGTATGGGTGGGGCAAGAAAAAATTGCCGCGATCGGCGTGAAAGCGAGTCAATCAATTACCCAACATGGGTTCGCTTTGAACGTCGACCCTAACATGCGCCACTTTGCTGGCATCATTCCCTGTGGAATTCGGGACAAAGGGGTGACTTCGATGGCTGCCCAATTGGGACAACAGCCTACGTTAGACCAAGTCAAACCAGTTGTTCAGACCGCATTGGGTGAGGTATTGGAACTATCGTGGGCGAAAAAATCCTATCAGCAGTTGGAAACCGCCCTTGAAGTCAGCCGAGTTGGGTAACCGACTTTAGACTTTTCAAGTCGACTCCAGACTTTTCAAGCCGGGTTTAGACTTAAGGATCCGGCTTGAAGGCGTGTCAACGGCTCACTCAGACGATCCCGCCGCCCATCCTGGTCATGTCTGCCGTCGATCTCCTGTCCCAACTGCTCGGACGGGATGTCACCCTCTGCCCGATCTGTGGCGTCGTTCGGTTTCAACGGACTCGGGCCTCGCCTGAGGAACGCTACAGTGCATAGCGACCGTCGCCGTCAGAGCCCCTTCGGTGGGGAGGGGTAGGCTGTGCTCGATCGGAGGACACTCCAATGTCCTTTCACCCGTCCCGCTGCTAAAATGGCGGTCATCCTCACGGCGCAGCTCACAATGGTCTGAAAATATCCCTGGGCTCGGTAGATGCGGTCATCCTCACGGCGCAGCTCATACGTTTTGGCGCAGCTCACAATGGTCTGAAAATATTGCGGCCAGCATTTCAGTGCGTGAGTCATCAAGAGTCCTCGCTTTCTCGAGTGGTGTAATGAACAAGACGGATTGTTGAGTGGTATTCGGCCGCAGCCGATAGTGCCAGACTTTTTGACTGTAGTCCGTCCCGTCAAACGCATCCCGGAAGGATTCGAGAACTTCCGTCATCATCGTGACGCGTGCGGTGGCGCTGAGGATGGCCTCATTCAACTCAAAATTGCCGGAATGGGCTACCACCGCCATGTCTTCTGGAAGACCCTCAAGCATCGCGCGTAAAGTGCCGACAGTCATCAATGCGTTTCCTTCCTCCTCTTAATCGGCCCAATCATGCCGATAACGGGGCAGAGGCTTACCGTGAGTCAACGCACGGCGCACTCGCTGGCGAAAGCGGCGTTCTTCCCGGCGCCGATCATCTTTCCGTTTCTTGCCCAACAAATGCGACGAGGTATGGGTATCCACCTGTTGCGGTTAGAGATCCATCCAAAACCAGATGGGGCTCAGCCTACGCAGGCGGCACCTCTGCCAGCGCCGATGCGTCACCCGGTGGTGTTGGCGGAAATGACGGGTCATCAGGCGGCCCTCCTCACGGCGAGAGATCGCAAACAAGAATTCACCCACCCCACCGGAACGGGCGGGTCAGACAACCCAAGAATTAAATGGCGGGTTCTTCGTACTTATTGGGAGACATACCGGGCAGCAAATCAGCCGCAACGTGCCGGTGCGACGCAGTTGAGCGACCCACTCCCGCACCGATGCAGCGCTAAAGCCGTAGGTTTGCCGCTACCACAAAAACTTTATGGGAATATGGGCCTCACTTTGCGTAATTGACCAGCGCAACCGTCAAGATGATAAAAAAAACTAGTGCCCACTTAGGCCAATGATTGGTATCGGGCGTCGCACGGGGTTCAATAACCATACTTTAAGCTTCTTTTCCTCGCTTATAGTATCGGCAGACTATACGGTAATAGAATATGTGATACAATTGGTCATGCGAGAGTTGCATACATAGTCAGGGAGTGCATTGAATGAATTTTGAAGACTTGGAAGTGTTCCGCGCTATCGCATTTTCAGGAAGCTTATCGCGCGCAGGACAGAGTTTGAATTTGAGTCAGCCTACTATAACACGACGCTTGCAAAATCTAGAGCAACAACTGGGCACGACATTGGTTGACCGATCATTGAGTCCGGTGCATTTGACTCCGCAGGGCATCTTGCTGTTGGAGTTTTCGCAAAGTGTTTTCACACAACTTAATGACCTAAAAAATGCCTTGAACATGGAAAAGACGATATCTGGAACCATTAATGTGGCCACCAGCACGGTACATGCCAAAAGCTTGGTATTGCCGCAAATGGCCAAGTTCTTGAGGCAATACCCGGAAGTTCAAGTACGG
>JAMCTO010000297.1 GCA_023381095.1 Bacillota bacterium | reverse complement strand
GACCTTGACGATTTGCAGAAGCAAGGGGTTGCCCTGGCCCATAATCCCGGGCACAATGCTCAGGCTGTCGCGGAACATGTGATAATGTCTGCGATGTACTTGCTTCGTGACATGAATCGCGCGCATGGCATGGTCAAGCAAGGACATTTTGAAAATCGCCATAATCTCGCCGGTCAAATCCGGGATCTCAGCGGCCTTGTTTTCGGGTTGTATGGATTTGGACACATTGGACAAACCTTGACGCGGTTTCTCGTGCCGTTTGACGTCAAGGTTCTCTATCATCAACGTCATCAAGCTCTGGCCCAAGAAAAAAAATATGGAGCGAAATATGTTTCGGCCGATGAAATGTGGCGTTCATCGGACATCCTGGTATTAAGTGTCCCCTTAACCGAGGATACCTATCACTTAGTCTCGGGCCCGCAGTTGGCGGCCTTGAAGCCCACGGCGATGGTGATCAACGTCGGAAGAGGTCCCGTGGTCGACGAAGAAGCCTTGGCAAGGGCATTGGCACAAAGTCAAATCGGTGGGGCCGCTCTGGACGTATTTGAAACGGAACCTTTAGACCCCAACAGCCCGTTACTGCATTTGCCCGAATCGGTTCGCTCCCATGTGCTCTTTTCCCCCCACGTGTCCGGTGTGACTGAGCAGGCTCTTAAAAAGATGGCCACTGGTGCACTGGACAATGTTCAACGCTTCTTTAATCATGAAGAGCCCCTTCATCGGCTGCTGCCGGAAGAAGGCATTCCGCCTTGGACTGGACAACACGACGTGCACCGACAACAACCTGCCAGCCATCGGAGTGAGGAATTAGGGGACATCCGTTCACCAAGACGCTAGCCGCCGTCCACAAAAATCCTCCTTCGGCCCACAGTGCACCGAAATGAAGCCAGAACAGACAAGAAAGCAGCGCCATAATCAGATCAACCAAGATCCCCGCGGCGGCAATCCGGCGGCGAGCCTTGATATTGAGGCCGGTGAGGTCCACCACGGTCGATATCCGGCCTCCTCGAAATCTAACGCCCAGCCAGCGGCCGCCCAATTGGCGTGCCACCAGGCCGTGGGCGCTTTCATGCGCCAACACATTCATAACAGCGGCCAGGGCCACGGACCAATAGAGAAGTAGCATGATACACCTCCGTGTCTACAATGTCAAGTTATAGCTGCCGATTATTGGTAATAAAAGTTTACGTCATTTTTCGTGAAAAACCAAGAGTCAAAACAGACAAATATTATGTCGACTACGAGCCGGAGACAGATTAAGTCGTCAAGCAATGCCCAATTGAGATATAGTTGATCGTGTTGTGAAATTCTTGATAGGAGACGGATGCGTAATGACGATGCGTGAGCTTGAACCCATTACGGAGGTGGGCAAGCAACTGGGCCTGACTCCGGCAGATATTATTCAATATGGCAGGTATAAGGGCAAAATTCCGTTAGACGTGGTCTATCAAAGGCCGCGACGAGCAAAGTTGGTGTTGGTGACATCGATTAACCCCACACCCGCCGGTGAAGGGAAGACGACCATGTCCGTAGGGCTGTCACAGGCTCTCGCCAGAATCGGGGTTAGAGCCACGGCTGTTTTGCGCGAACCCTCCATGGGTCCCACATTCGGTATGAAAGGGGGAGCGACTGGAGGAGGAGCTTCCCGGGTGGAGCCGTCGACGGAAATTAATCTGCATTTTACCGGTGATTTTCACGCGATTACCGCTGCCCACAACTTATTGGCTGCCATTATCGACAACGAATTGTTTCACGGCAGCCGCTTGCAGGTTAATCCTAAGCACGTTCTTTGGAAAAGAGTGGTGGATGTAAACGACCGGGCTTTGCGTCATGTCATAATTGGCCTCGGGGGATCGGGGCAAGGGACAATTCGCGAGAGCGGATTTGATATTACCGCCGCATCCGAAGTCATGGCTGTGCTGACATTGGCACACGATTTGCCGGATCTCAAGCGTCGACTGGGACGAATGGTCGTGGCCGCTATGGGAAACGAAATGGTTAGTGTGTCGGATATCGGTGCGGAAGAGGCTTTAACCGCGATTTTGAATGAGGCCATATTGCCCAACCTAGTCCAAACCCAAGAACATACACCGGTGATTATGCATGGAGGACCATTTGCGAACATTGCCCATGGATGTAACAGTATTATAGCCACGGAGGCAGGGCTGAGAATGTCCGATGTGGTGATTACCGAAGCGGGATTCGGCGCGGATCTGGGCGCGGAAAAGTTCTTGGATATCAAAGCCCCCACCGCCGAGCTCAATCCGGATCTGGCGGTCGTGGTGGTCACCTTGAAAGCCTTGCGCTACCACGGGGGACAACACTTGAAAGATTTGAACCGCTCCGATTGGAATAGCTTGCGCGCCGGATTGGCTAATTTAAACAAGCACCTGGAAAACCTCCGGCGATTTGGATTGCCGATTGTCGTGGCTATTAACAAATTTTCGACGGACACCAAAGAAGAAACCGATTGGGTATTGAGGGAAATGGCAAATCAAGGTACGCCAGCGGCGCTCGCGGATGTTTATACCCAAGGGGGACGGGGCGGAGAAATATTGGGTCATTTGGTTATGCAGCAGTTGGCCGACACCCGGAGCCATTTTGCACCTCTGTACGATGCCCGTGAACCGTTGGAAGAAAAAATCAACAAGATAGCAACTCAAATCTATGGAGCCGATGGGGTGGATTACTCCTCTCGAGCGTTAACCACTCTGAAACGTCTTCATTCATGGGGTGAAGACACGCTCCAGGTCTGCATTGCCAAGACACAATATTCCCTCAGCGACAATCCCAAATTATTGGGAAGACCGGAAGGATTCCGTCTTACTATCCGCGATATCGAGATTGCCCGCGGCGCAGGGTATATCGTGCCTTTAGCCGGAGATATGATTCGCATGCCCGGATTGCCAAAAGAGCCGGCATCCTTTCGTGTCAAAGTGGATGATGATGGCCGCATTTCAGGGATTGACTGAAAGCTCATGATTCTAAAGGGCGTTATCTTTGATGTGGACGGAACTTTGGCCGATACCGAAAAGCAGGGGCACTTATGGGCATTTAACCAAGCCTTTCGGTTATGGGATCTGCCTTTTCGCTGGACGTCACAGGAGTATGGAGCGTTATTGAAAATCTCGGGTGGAAAAGAGCGACTGGGTTATTTCTTGACGCGGCATCCAGAGTATCCGCAATTATCCTCAAACGATATTGAGGAGATTTATCGGATCAAAACCAACTTGTTCAAGGGACGGGTCCGGGACGGAGCCCTACCTCTCCGACCCGGCGTACGCTCCCTCATTATACAGTGCCAGAAGGAAGAAATTGCTGTCGGTATCGCTACCACCACGCATTATGACAATGTGGAAGCGTTACTTTTGAGACATTTTGGCCCGAAGTGGAACGATTTATTGGGAGTGATTGTGGCGGGAGACGAGGTATCCAAAAAGAAACCGGACCCGTCGGTGTATCTCGACTGTTTGGATCGGCTCGATGTCAAAGCGGATGAAGCTGTAGCGATCGAAGACTCGGCCATTGGATTAAAGGCGGCTTTACGGGCAGGAGTTCGGAGCATTGTGACGATGAACCCTTGGACTTACCATCAAAGCTTCACGGGTGCCATGGCCGTTTTGACCGACCTCGGCACTGTCGGCAAACCATCTTACGGAAAAGGGCCTCGAGGCTGGGGACGTTACCGGATTAGTGTGGATGAATTGCGGTCATGGTAGTTTTGAGAAAGGGTGTGGAAAAGTGGCCTCGCAATTTGAACACAGTGCGAGGCCAGTTTTACTGGTTGGAAGAATGCAAATTCTCCAAATACGGAAGGAGGTGAAAAATTTTCCAACATCTTGGAGAATGCGGGCGCATAATCATGACGGGAATGGGAGTCCCATCGGGTTTAACAGCCACCGAAAGACTGGAAAGTCTCAACGGGCGCAACCGCCGGAGCAATCCAGGAAAAAGGGAGGAGCACAAATCGTTCTTTTCTATGGACGACTTTACGGGTCCTTTATACAATGAAATTGGAAAGAAATGTTCAGTTTTAAGAGACGTGTTTTCGCTGTTGTCTCCGCAAGCAAGCAGGCCATGTTTGGGTTGCACTTCCCAGAAAACTTCTTCGCAGTGAATGCACGTTCCGGTATTTTCGGTTGAGAATTCATTTCAGGCACTGGCTGAGGTCCCGGTACTCTCGGAGGGACACAATGGGAGGTTGGTGGACTATGAACAGATACCGGAAAAGTCATGCGGGGTCACGGGCTTTGCCGTCCATATCATGGGCATCCACGAATCCCAAGGATTGGCGCTTGCCGTTGGGAGCGGTCGGATGGGGTTTGGCACACAGCCGTTGGCACCGATGGGGAATGTTATCGCATCTCGACTGGTTTCCCGTTACGTGGTCAGATCAGGCTCGGTGGATGAGATGGTGCCGCGTCGACGGGGTGCTGTTGTTTGCGGATTTTGAAGTGGGTCTTTCTTTATCCCGTTTACGCACCGTCCATGCGATTGGCCGGCCTGGGGGGCCGATAGTTTTGCGTGAGGCTCTAACTATAGAAGACCAGTTGGGATGTGTCTCATGAACGAGTGAACCAGGAGATCTTGGATTTATCTCCTTGGACCGGAAGGTAAGAAGTCTCAAAAATTTATCAGATGAACGCTGAACAACTGAGCGATACTTTGCGACCCTTTGCAGGTTTGAGAATGGGCTGGCGAAACGA
>JAMCTO010000296.1 GCA_023381095.1 Bacillota bacterium | reverse complement strand
CCATGGGGAGCGTACCGACTTTGCTGCAAAACCAATCTGAATACGATCAGGGCGGATCCAGCGGGGTACCCGCACGATTGATGTCTCAAATCATCCCCAATATGCCAGCTGCCCACATTGCTATGCGCTGGGGACTGCATGGCCCTCTGTTAACGATTAGTACGGCATGCGCTTCCTCTCTTGATGCCATCGGTCAAGCCGCTCATATGGTGGAACGAGGCGATGTCGATTTTGCTATTGCTGGGGGAGTCGACAGTCTTTTGGCTCCCCTGGTTTATCATAGCCTGGTAAATGCACGGGCGGTGTCCCGAGCGACCGATCCTCTTCGCGCATCACGGCCGTTTGACCGCGATCGAGACGGATTTGTGATGGGAGAAGGCGCTGGCATCGTAGTCTTGGAACGGGAGGAAACCGCACGTTTAAGGCGTCAACCAATCTTGGCGCGGATTCTCGGGTATGGTTCGGTAGCTGATGCTCATCATGTAACGTCTCCGGAACCAAGCGGGCGATGGGAAGCATTGGCTATGAAGCTAGCATTAAAAGAGGCAGGACTTAGCGATGAGAAACCGAACATTGATGCCCTAATTGCCCACGGCACAGGAACCAAAGTAGGCGATGCTGCAGAAATTCGCGCAATTAACGATGTTTTTGGGCGACACAGCCCAGCCCTGGACGTCACATCGATCAAGGGTCATATAGGCCATAGCATGGCGGCGTCAGGTGTAATGGCTGTTATCGCCGGAGTCGAAGTGATGATGCACGGACAATTGCCGGCTACCATGGGAACCACGACAGTGGACCCAGAGGCGCAGTTTGCAGTGGTGTTAAAACATCCAAAAACCATGGACATTCGCCAAATACAGATTAATGCCTTTGGGTTTGGAGGACAAAATGCAGCGATCGTGATGAGTCGATAATGAAAGGGAATTACCGGGCCAGATTTTGACTGGCGAACTCAAAGTTTTTTGCCTTAAGGGGTGGAAGTCCTCCCAATGCTAAAGTTATCTTGAGGGGCCAAAATGCCTTCTACGACGTAAACACCGTCGTCTAAGGGAAAGAAAAACGTCGTGGGAGAATTAGTATCTTCAGGGATTCTCTGACGTAGAAATCCTATCCGTCGACGACTCAAAGTCCCGAATGTCTTACTCTTTGATGAAGGCCTGAGTCTTTCGCGTTATACGTAGTAGACACCTCTATGACGTCAAAGGTTTCCCTCTTAAGGGCTTTGGGCATCGGACTATAGATAACTTTAGCTAGGGGCATCCACTCAAAAAGGTTCTAGCAACGCTGCGGCATTGAGCTTCCGGATTGTGGCACCATTGACCCCAGGAATAAATTCCGGGGTATGCGGTAACGTTGCCTTTTCGACCAAGGACCTATATTGTCTCAGGCATGGAAGTGGGATGAGAATTTTTCTGGTGCGAGCAATCGTGTCATCAAGTATTTGTTGGCAGCGCCGTCCTGATGACGATTTTTAGAAGGATTTCGTCCCATTTTAGGTGTGGATCCATAACTCTGGGGTGATCCTTGGAGAGGGATCACCCCACAGCGGAGCTAGTTCAGAACTCTGGAGAATTGAAAAGAATACGGCTGTCTCTTGTCCATATCGCAATGCATCCTTATCAAGAAATCGCTAATCACACCTGGGACGACATGGAGGTTGCCGCTCCAACCGCTAATGGATTTTTGAACCTTGCCGACGTAGGTTAGTCACCGGCAACATGGACAGTGGTATCCCAGGGTATTGTGGTCCCTGAAAATCAGGAGGGTTCAATGTGTTGTAAAATGGCCGCTGCCTAATCATAATTCCGTGAAAGTTATGATGAAGTGAGGATGCCGGATTCAACTTGCCGCAATCCTATGTCCTTTAAAAACAACCGACCCATACGTATACCCGTTATGATTTTCCCTGCGCCAGCAATTGTAGGTACTTATACAAGGGGTCTGTCTTCGGCAAGACCGCCAAAGCCTTTTTGGCGATTTGCTCGGATTTTGTGACATTGCCCAACTGGGATTCCGCAAAGCTGTAGTTGAACCAACCGTAGTCATATCCCGGTTCGACTTTGGTCGCCTTTTGATAGTAGGTCGCAGCCGTGTTGTAGTTGTGGAGAAGATGGGCGTAGACATTGCCCAGGTTGTTGTAGGCCAGTCCTTGATGGGGATTGGCGGTAATAGCCTGTTTATAATATTTGACCGCTTGGGAGGGCTTGTCATTGGAATAGGCAGCGCGGCCGGCCTGAATTTGATCGATCCATGTCCTGGGATGAGCCTTTGCAAGATTCTCCCACTTGGCAAGATTCTTAGCCCCTGCATATTGCGTATCGCCTTCCACGATAGTTGACGAGTGATTACTTTGCGTCGGCCCAGTGTGAGCTGGCGGAGGTGTTGCAGATTTAGAGGATTGAACTCCACAGCCCGCAAGCGTTGCAATTGCTAAGACACTGGTCAGTAAAAAGAGCGAATGGCGATGATTGCGATGAAGTATCACAGTTCTTTGTTCCTCCCATATCGTTATAAAACCACCGGATGCGGCCAGTTCGGGCCCATTCCCGCGCTGGTACCGCTCCGGTGTTAATGATCTCGTTAACCGATTCCTAGGCTGATGGCGAGAGGTTCCTCTGCCATCAGCTCTCTAATACCAGCAAAGTCCAGAAAATGTTAGGACCCTGCACGCACATTGCCAAGTTCGGTATAGCTGGTACCAGTTGTCGACTCTCCAAAGGAGTAAATGTATCCTTTGGTAGGAGTGAAAGCTGCACCCGACGTCAAAGTCCCCGAGTCACCTGAAGTGATGGCAGTCGTCCCATTATACAATGTGATGGTCCCGTTGGGAGCAACGTTCGCCGAGGTCACCGGTGTATCACCATATGGCACCCCGATTTTTAGCGTAAATCCTTCAGACGAACCGGGTTGTACTTCTGCGATCTGGAAGTAGTAGTAGTTGGTGCTACCACTGGTTGCTGCAGGTTGCAATCCACTGCCGCTGAAGGCTAGCGTTACGCCATTTGCAGCAGACACGCTAGTCCCACTTGCTGCAATGTAAGTGCCATTAGCCAGGTTCACGTAGGTAGAAACTCCACTTGCTGTGTTGATGTCGACTGCGTTGCTAGTGGTTGCAATGGTGGTTCCATTGGCAATGGAGCCCTCCGCACCAACTCCGGTGGCTAAATCGCCGGTGTAGGTACTGGAATTCTCCACAAATACGATTCCGACGCCGTTAGTAAAGGTCACTGTGGCAGTAGAGCCAAAGGGACCTGCGTCAGAGGTGCTTATTAAAAAGTTGCTAGCAGCGGTTAGCGTATAGCTACCGCTGATAAGGTTGCCATATGCGTCCTTGAGAGTTACCTGCATGGCATGGGCAGTGCTGGACCCATTCTGCACTTCGCTGTTCAGCCAATAACCCTGGGTGCTATGATAACCCAATTGTGGCCCGCCTTGTGACGGATCAAGAACTGTAGCGGCACTCGCAATAGCGGCTGGAACTACTGTGATGGTTCCAGTTTCTCCTGTAACGTTGGTATTGCTATTTAACGTCGCTACAATCCGGCCGGTATCCCCTGCCACAGTATCTTTGTAGGTAGCGCTGACTTGCCCGTAGGCATTGGTAGTACCGGTGACTACGGTCAAATCGGCTGGATTCAAACTATTACTGGTGTT
>JAMCTO010000295.1:2310-3084 GCA_023381095.1 Bacillota bacterium | reverse complement strand
ATTCATCACTTGAATCAACTCGTCATTCCCTGGAAAGCTCTTAATCAGCCGCGTCCACGGAACAGAACCGGCCCATAGTCCTGGCCATTGCCGGTTGATCGCATCTAATTTTGCGGAAAAAAGAGGTCTAGGCACGAGAAACGCATCCACGCGTCCCCGGGGATTATGCAAAATTGCCGCAAAGTCGTAATCCGAGGTAATGACGAGTTGATTCAAGTGATGAATGCGCACCGCAATCGGCCAATCAATAAAGCTATCGGCCAAAATCGTGAGGTGGGGATGGTTGTTAATGTACTGAACGACATTGGCCGTCGTGGTAAACGGGTTTTCGGCGGTCCGCAAGGACTCCCCGCGAAAAGCCGCGTCGAGAATGATTTTATTAGGGTGGCTTAAGAGCGGAATTTGCACCGCCACCACCGTCCCAATGTCTCCTGAAATCAATACCAACGACAGACCCAGCCACAGGATTCCCCGCGGAAAAAGGTTCGTGGGACGACGCATTTTCGAAACGCCATACATGACAAGCAGAATCCCATTGGGAATAAAAGTTATGAAATAGCGATCCCACTGCGCTAAATGACCCGAATAGACAAAAGCCAATTCCAGGGCAACGGCTCCCATGGTCCCCGCTAACAACACTATCGCGCGCCCGTCTCGCCTCGTGCCAAAACAGAAAAATGCCGTAAGAATAAATCCGATATAAATGGGCCAATAAAGAAAACCGAAATGAGCGACATAAAGAAAAGAGGCCAGGGGATGATGGTATGCTCGCGC